>JBEVFG010000283.1:0-2943 GCA_040512415.1 Pseudolabrys sp.
TTCGCGTTAATCTTCATCGCCATTACGCCGCGTCCTATGCCCTGAAGGGTGACAGACCTCGATCGCCCACGGTCCGCCAGGCTTTGTGGGCTGTCAATGCAAACGGAAAGGGTGACCACCTAAGGATCGCGCCGCGTCGTGATGCTATGCGTCGACGCCCTTGAACGTGCCTCCGGCGGCGAGATGAGCGCTAGCCGATGCGGAGAATGCGCACATATGCCGTATCGACCATGTGCGTGATCCACTTGAGGCTCTCTGAGGCCTGAGCAATGCTCGTCATCATCTCGTCGATGCTGTCGTGATCGACCTTGGCGTGATGGCCCATCATTTCATCGATGTTATGGAAAATTTGTTTTCTTAGTCAGCTTATTTCTTTGAGTTTTTGTTGGGAGATTCAAATGTTGCGCGCGGGATGTTTCGTGATCCGAGAATCGTGCTCGGCCTGATGGCGGTCTGGACGCTGCTCTTGATCGTATGGGCTTTGTTCGAACGGTAAGGTAGGCGGCTGCAATTCCCGCGGATCAGCGCCGGCGGGCGAGTCACGTCAAGCGAGCACAAATTTTCGGGGGTAGCGTGGCCCCAAGGGGCCTTCCTCCCTTGGGACCGAGCGACCCCGGTGGCCGAGAAGAGGCCCTTGTCGGCTCCTCAGAAGTCGCTCGCGGGTGTTATGCGCCCCTTCTCGACATGATTCCATACGTAAAGGTTCGAAATGCCTAAAGGCCCCCGAGGTGAGAAGCGCGCCGCCGACGTGATCGGCGCGGCCGTCGTGGTCGCGGAAGCTCTCCAGGACTGACCGCGGACTCCCATTCCGCAGGCCCGTCCCCTATCTTTCGGGCAAGTCGTTGTTGCCTCCTTGGGTAGTACAAGAAATATGAAGGCGTCACGCAAAAACGTAGTGCGAAAAAAGAGAGGCCGGCCGGCCACTGGGCGAGACCCAGTGACGGCAATCCGGCTTTCGTCCGAATTGCGTGAAAATGTGGACGCTTGGGCAGCGAGGCAAACCGATAAACCGGACCGCTCCGAGGCCATCCGTCGGCTTGTCGAGCTGGGGCTGGCAGGATCGCAGCTCATGAAGCGGCGAAGCCCGAAAGCCACATCGAAGGCCATCGACCTTGCAGGCCAGCAAATCGATAAGCTCGCTGACCCGTCGGCGACCGCAGAAGAACAGCAGCAGAGGAAGCGGCGGCTTCTGAAGGGGCCTGGGGAGTTTCGAGAGCTCCGCGCTGATCTCCCGAAAAAGAACACATAATCGGGCGGCGGGCCTCGACTCGCATTCCCGCGCTGCCACTCTACTTTTCGGAGCATGGGCATGCCCGGGGTGCGTCTGAACGAACACATCGCGCATCCAAACGGTACTGCCGTGTTCCAGCACACCTGCAAGCTGGGGCGGAAGGCATCCTGTCCAAGCGACTGGGATCGCGCTATCGTTCCGGACGGTCGCCGGAATGGCTCAAGTTCAGGAACCCGGCGGCGCCCGCTGTGAGGCGTGAGGTGGAAGAGGATTGGGGAAGGAGCGGTGGCGATGAAAAGCCGCACGCACTTTGGCCATCGCATTGACATGCTCGACCGCGAAGGCGAGCTCGTCGAGCACTTGGCTGGCGTCGAGGACTCCCTACTTGCCGATGCAACCTACGAGGCGGCGCTTAGGCGCTGGCCGAAAGTGGCAATCATCCTTAGGCAAGGCGCCAGGGTCATTCGCGACAGCCGCAAGCCGAGATTGGTGAAATAGCTGACAGCGTGAACCCCGCCACGCGGCGCCCCACAGGCGGGGTTTCGGGAACCAGGCCGGGGGTCCGCTAAGCCCATGAGAGTGCAGTAAAGGGGTCGTCATGGCGAAAAAGCGAATCGGCATCCTCACTGGCGGCGGCGACGTCCCGGGCCTCAACTCGGTCATAAAAACCGTTACCTACCGCAGCAGCGAAAACGATATCGAGGTCGTCGGTCTCCGTCGCGGCTGGGAGGCGCTGACGCACTTGAACCTCGAGGACCCGAACAGCAGGCGCCGCTACGTTATGTCCCTGGACCGTGAGAACACGCGCACCATCGACCGTCGCGGTGGGACCGTGCTGCACTCGAGCCGCACCAACCCGTCCAAAATGGGGAAGCTACCCGATCATCTCGCTAGTCAGGACTTTCCGAGTACCGAAGGCACCCGGGACGTTTCCAAGCAAGTGCTGGCGAACCTCTCGGCGCTGGGCATCGAGCACCTTATTGCCATCGGCGGTGACGATACGCTGGGCTACGCGGCCAAGCTCAACGAACTTGGCGTCAAGATCATTGCAGTCCCGAAGACGATGGATAACGACGTTCACAACACCGAGTACTGCATCGGCTTCTCGACCGCGATCACCCGCGCCTCCGATGCCATCCAGCGCCAGCGGACCACCGTCGCCTCGCACGAGCGGATCGGCATTTTCCGAATCTTCGGCCGCGATGCCGGCTTCACGGCGCTCTACACGGCCTATGTCACCTCGATCCGCTGTGTCGTCCCCGAATACAAGGTCAATCTCGACAAGCTGATCCGGCTGCTCATCGAGGAGAAACGCGCAAACCCGAGCAACTATGCGCTGGTCGTGCTCAGCGAGGGCGCCGTGTGGGTGGGCTATCAAGTGCGCGAATACGGCGAAGCCGACGCCTACGGCCACCGCAAGAAGGCGAGCGTCGCCGAGTCGCTTGGCGATGAAATCAAGCGGCGCACCGGCGAGGAGACGATGGTGTCCGACCTCACCTACGATCTGCGCTCGGGCGACCCGGACTTCGTCGACAAGCTCGTGGGCTTGACGTTCGGCAACATGGCCTACGATGCCATGCTGGACGGCAAGACCGGCCTGATGTCGGCGCTGGTGAAGGGCTGCTACGAGTTGGTCCCCATCCCCGATCCCAAGCTCGGGCCGCGCAAGTTGGACGTCGCAACTATGTACAATACCGAGCGATACCGTCCCA
>JBEVFG010000284.1:0-3141 GCA_040512415.1 Pseudolabrys sp.
TGCCAACAGGAGCCCGAGTGCTAGCGCTTACCTTCCACCGAAATACCCCGGTTGTAGGGGCGTAACTCAGGACTCTGCGGAGTCGGTTAGCGGTCAACATGGGTAACCAAAATATCTTTCCAGACGCGCAGGGGTAAAGCGGACATAGACTCAAACGCCCCACCGCGCCTTGAAACCCGCCATCGCCTGCTCACGGCTCGCGGCATAACCGTGATTGTGAATGCTCGGCGCGATGCCTTCGACAACCGTTAAGACCGTACGCTGAAGTACGCGGACGGTTATTTGACGGATATTTGATTTTATACATCATGACAGCGTAACTTAAATTAAGCCATTGATTTTATTGGCGCTCCCTAGGGGACTCGAACCCCTGTTTTCGCCGTGAGAGGGCGACGTCCTGGGCCGCTAGACGAAGGGAGCCTCAGACCCTCGAAATACCCTTGATCTGCCTGCGCTGCAAGCGTGCTGCCAAGGTTCTTGCGGGGATCATCGCGTCATTCCACGCTGTGCTATCCGCAGGGAGCATGACGCATGATCGACAAGATCGCCGGCTTGGTGAATAGCGACGCCACGCTCGTCCATCGTGGCCGCTTCGTCGACACCACCTTCATGATTGCCATAGATGACGCCCACACATTGTTGCGTGTGCAGGAAGGCCGCGTGACTAACGTGGTGCGGGGTCCGTTCATCACGCCCAACTACAGTTTTTGCCTGCGGGCCTCGCGAAGTGTCTGGCAGAAATTCTGGCAGCCGCTGCCGCCGCTCGGCTACACCGATATTTTCGCGCTGGTGAAGCAGAAACTCATGCAGGTCGAAGGCGACCTGCATCCATTCATGGCTAACCTGCTCTATTTCAAGGACGTCATCGCCGCCCCGCGACGGGAGGGCACACAATGAGCCCACGGTACGAAGCAATTGCCGGCCGCTATCTGCGCTGCGATCTGCTGGGAGAACTGCATCGCCTGTATGTTGAGGAAGCTGGGCAGGGCATTCCTCTGCTTTGCATGCACACGGCGGGTGCCGACACTCGCCAGTATCGCGGCTTGCTGAACGACAGCCGCATCACAGAAAACTTCCGTGTGATCACCTTCGACATGCCCTGGCATGGCAAGACCTCGCCGCCGCCTGGCTGGCAGGACCGCGAATATCAACTGACTGCGCCTGACTATGTGCGTCTGATCCTTGACGTCGTTAACGCACTCGAGCTTGAGAGACCCATTGTCATGGGCTGCTCGATTGGCGGCCGCATTGTGCTGCATCTCGCGCATCAGCATCCGGACCGGTTTCGCGCATTGATAGGATTGGAGTCGGCGCCCTACGCAGAGGCTTACTATGATCTGTCCTGGCTCAACCGGCCCGACGTGCACGGCGGAATGGTCTGCGCCGGCGTGATCTCCGGCTTGATCGCGCCAACGGTGGCCGCAACTGAACGCTGGGAAACACTATGGCACTACATGCAGAGCGGCCCAGGCGTGTTCAAAGGCGACCTCTATTTCTACACAACTCCCGATGGCGACATCCGCGACAAGCTCGATCAGATCGACGTGAAACACTGCCCGCTGTTTCTGCTGACAGGCGAATATGACTATTCCTGCACAGCCGAGGCAACGCTCGACATCGCCAAACGCACCGGCGCGCCCGCCACAATCATGAAAGGCCTAGGCCATTTCCCGATGAGCGAGGACACTGAAAAATTTGTCTCGTACCTGCTTCCCGTCTTGGAGAAAATCCGTGCGCTGTGACCTGCAACTCACTGTGCCAGCCGAACCCGTCCAAGTGGCTTGAGAGTGTTCAAATCGAAACTGTACAGCTCGATTGCACCGTTGACCTCGACGGTAAGGACCAGACGCCCCTCTCCGATCGCGCTCGATAGCACCTTGGTCCCAGCGGGCAACGTGGCAGAAACGGATTGCACAGCCTGCACCCTTTCCTCGCCCCGGAAAACGCGGTAGCCGATGACGGCGATGACGGCGGCAACGGCGATGAAGGTGGTCATGGTTGCAATCATCATGAGCCGGCGCACTTTGGCGACAACGCGCGCAGTTTCCGGATCGAGAGGTTTTTCGTTGTCGTCCGACATTCCTTGAACCATGGCAGATGTTGTCACCGAAACGGTCATGATCGGCGCCGACGAGGCCGGGCTGAGGCTTGATCGCGTCCTTGCCGCGCACCTTGCGCACCTGTCGCGCTCGCGGCTGAAGGCGCTGATCCTCGCCGGACAGGTCACGATCGCCGGACGCACGATCCGCGATCCGGCGACCAGCGTCAAATCGGGAGATTTGGTGAAGGTCGCGCTGCCGCCGCCGGAGCCCGCGACGCCGCAGGGCGAAGACATCACCCTCAATATCGTTTACGAGGACGACGCGATCGTCGTGATCGACAAACCGAAAGATCTGGTCGTCCACCCGGCCGCCGGCCACGCGAGCGGCACGCTGGTCAATGCGCTGATTGCCCATTGCGGCGATAGCCTGTCGGGCATCGGCGGGGTCAAGCGACCCGGAATTGTTCACCGGCTCGACAAAGACACGACCGGCCTCATGGTCGTGGCGAAGACAGACAAGGCGCACCGCGCACTGGCGGAGCAATTTGTCGAAAAAGGCGAAGGCCCACTTCGGCGCGGCTATCTCGCAATCGTCTGGGGCGCACCCGGAAAGCCGAAAGGCACGATCGACGCTCCGCTCGGCCGCCATCCTCAGTCGCGCGACAAGCAGGCGGTCCGCGGCAACGGGCGCGCGGCCGTCACCCATTGGCAAGTGCTCGAACGTTTCACCCCGCCCGGCGCCAAAACCCTGGTCGCCAGCCTGCTCGCCTGTACCCTGGAGACTGGGCGCACCCATCAGATCCGCGTGCATCTGGCGCATCTGGGGCATCCAATTCTGGGGGACGCCACATACGGCACTGGATTCGGAACCAAGGCCAGCCTTCTTGCCCCAAAGGCCCGCGACGCCCTGTCAACCCTTGGCAGACAGGCTTTGCATGCCTATCTACTGGCCATTGAGCACCCCGAAACCGGCAAAGTCCTGGAGTTCCAATCGGAACTGCCGGGCGATTTGCGTCGTTTACGAGATGCCCTGCGCGCGGAAATCCCGTGAAGCAGGGTCACGAGCCGGGCAAATAGGCCAGCCGCATCAAAGGCTTGGC
>JBEVFG010000285.1:0-2526 GCA_040512415.1 Pseudolabrys sp.
GGCTCTGCGCCTGCAGATAGCCCTGGGGCGTCATCGCTGCGGTCGAGGCGCGCATGACCTAGCGCCTCCCGAACAGGCCGGCGGGACGCCACATCAGCACCACTACCATGACCAGATAGATCAGGAAGGCGCCGAGCTCCGGCGCGTAATATTTGCCCGCGACGTCGCTGACCCCGATCAGTATTGCCGCGGCGAACGAGCCGGCGATCGAGCCGAGCCCGCCGACCGAAACAATGATCAGCACATAGACGAGATAAGTGAAGGCGAAGTTCGGATCGAGGCCGACGATCTCGATGGCGAGCGCGCCGCCGAGGCCGGCGAGGCCGGAGCCGAGCGCAAAGGTCGCCGCAAACGTGCGGTCGACATCGATGCCAAGGCCGCGCGCCATGCGCTGATTGTCCACCGCCGCGCGCACCTGCGCGCCGAAGCGGGTGTATTCGAGGCCGGCGACGAGAAGAACCGTCACCACGAGCGCTGTACCGACCAGGAACAGCCGGTATTTGCCAAGCCCGAGACCGAGAAAATCGACCCCGCCTCGCAGAAGCGCGGGCGTTTCGACTGGCTGCTGCGTGGTTCCGAAAATGTAGGCGGCAACGGACACCGAGATGAAGGCGAGGCCGATCGTCAGCAGCACCTGATCCAGGTCGGTCGACCGGTAAAGCCGACGGTAGAGCGTGCGCTCGAGGACGACGCTGACGATCGCGGCGGCAAGAAATGCCAAAGGCAGGGTGGCCAGGAACGGCCAGTGAAAGTCGTTGACCAGCGTTATCGAAACGTAGCCGCCGAGCATTGCAAACGCGCAATGCGCGAGATTGACGAAGTTCATCAGCCCGAGCGTCACCGACAGGCCGACCGACAGCACGAACAACAACATGCCGTAGGCAATGCCATCGAACAGGACGCCGAAGACCGGAGGCAGCATGTTGAGCGCGGGTTGCCTTGCGTTGTTTGCTCCCCGCAGGAGCGGGGACTCAGCGCCGAATCTTATAGCCTAGTTTCTGCGGATTTCCGCTTGCACGGAAATGAACGAATTTGCCGCTCTGAATAAGTCGATGGGGCGACCGGATGCGATCGCCCCATCGTAAAGCCTCGTCGATGCGTTAGGGCGCCGGCTTACTTGTGCGTCGGGTCCTTTACGTTCGGGATGGTCTCGAACTCGACATTGACAATGTCCTTGCCGACCTTGTCGACCCGGCGGATGTAGACATTCTGCACGATGTCGCGGGTCGCCGGATCGATCGAGATCGGGCCACGCGGGCTCTCCCACTTCATTCCCTTGGCGGCTGCGACCAAGGCAGCGCCGTCGGTCTTGCCGCCGGTCTTTTTGAGCGTCTCGTAAATGAGATGCATGCCGTCATAGCCCCCGACCGCGAAGAAATCGGGGTTGCGCTTGTACTCGGCGTTGAAGGCCTTCACGAAGTCCGCGTTCATCTTGGACTTGTGATTGTAGTCGTAGTGCCACGCACTCAGGCGTCCAAGCGCGAGGTCGCCGAGGCTCTTGATGGCCGTTTCATCGACCGGCTCGCCGGTGCTCAGGATCTTGATCTTCTTTGGATCCATGCCGCGTTCGGCGAATGCCTTGCCGAGAGCCGCCGGTTGTGCGCCGCCCGGGATAAACACGAAGATCGATTCCGGATTGAGGTCCTTGGCGCGCTGGACGAAAGCCGAAAAGTCCGGATTGGCGATCGGCATACGCACCGACCCGACGACCTCGCCTCCGGCCGCTTTGAATGCTTTTTGGAATGCTGCCTCGGCGTCAAGGCCGGGGCCGAAGTCGGTGACCATCGTATAGACTTTCTTCACCCCGCCCTTCTTGACCGCCCAGGTGCCGAGCGTGTCACCGATCATCGGCAAGGTCAGCGACACGCGGGCGATGAACGGTGATTTCTCGGTAATCACCGCCGTCGCCGCGTTCATCACGACCATGAATTTCTTGGCTTCGTCGGCAATGCTCGCGGCACCGAGCGCTTCGGGCGTCAGCGCAAATCCCGCCAGAATATCGGCTTTGTCGCGGACGACGAGCTCCTGTGCGAGACGTTTTGCGACGTCGGGATTCGGGCCACCGGTATCCTTGCGGATGATCTCGATCTTCTTGCCGGCGACCTTGTCGCCGTGCTGCTTCATATAGAGCTTGATGCCGTTGTCGATCTGCGCCGACGTGTCGGCAAACTGACCTGAAAAGGCGCTGATGACACCGATTTTAATGGTGTCCTGAGCATTGACCGCGGCCGGCACCATGACTGCCGCAAGCAAGGCGGCGCCGGCAATTAGCGAGCGTTTCATCATTTCCTCCCCTAACCACTGCTTCGTATTGTTACCGCTAGATTCCCTGACCTTCCCGGCAAAGAAAAGCGCCGCGAACCAGGGTTCGCGGCGTCATTGGTTGGAAGCCTGACTATTAGCGTACAAACACTGGCTATCAGCCCAGCGACAAGGTCGCGTGTTCGTACTGGCTCTTGCCCATCTTTCCTTCCGCGAAGATGCCGTGGGACGCAATCCACTCGAACGACTCTTCGTACACTTCCT
>JBEVFG010000286.1:0-3128 GCA_040512415.1 Pseudolabrys sp.
CGAGTCCTGCTTCACAGGAAAGCCTGAAGACCCAATTTCTGCCCTTGTCCATTCAGGATTCGCCTAATGATAGTTCTCTGCGCAGACTTCGCTCCTAGAGTACAGATTCAACCTCGACCCCGTTATTTCCCCTTCCGACCCGGGCGTGACCGTCAGATTGTTCATTCGCATTACTTACCGAGGTTTTTTTCTTCGGCTAACCATTTCGCGAATACTCGCAGAGACGCGCTGTTTGAAGTGCCGCCGTCGGGCGGACCGTTAAAAACTGTGATCTTGACGGTACGGTCGCCGTAGATGCCCGGATGCTGCTCGGGACCGGGGTAATTAAAACGGTGCGGTGTCGCGCGGGCCACCACGCTTGCCGGCACACGTGCTTTGAGGGTCCGGATATCGACGAAAGTCGTTGGCACCGGCATGTCATCCACGTGGACAAGCGAGTTCGTGACAAAACCGACCCCTTCGATGGTGATCTCGAAAGCGGCGTTACCCTCCGCGATCGTATTTGGTGTGATCGCGCTAACCTCGGGTACAGGCGTGCTCGGGATCGCGCCGCGGACTTCGACTCTGGCGGTGTAGTGCGGCGTATAGCCGAGTTCCAAGAAGCGGCCGCCTTTCATCACGCGCTCGACCTTTCTCGTGTTCTCGATATTCGCCAGCGGATTGGCCGAGAGGACGACGAGATCGGCGTAAGCGCCCTCTCCGATAAATCCGACGGGCGGTTTGGTGGGCGACTTTTTTCGCGCCGTGAGCATCTCCGCCCCCCACAAACTCAGTGCTTGCAGGGCCTGCATCGGCGTCAACCCGGCTTCTACCAGCATCGCCATCTCCATATGCACGCTCAAACCGCAGGTGCCGACCGAGGGATCGTCAGTGCCGCCGATGATCTTGCCGCCGAGCTCGACCCACCGCTTGGTAAACTCTTGGGACAAGCGAAAGGCATCTTTGAATTCCTGCAAATCCTTCGGTGCCAGGTTGGCGAGTGGAACAGGATTTTCATAGCGGCTTGAGAAAGTCCGCACGGCGCGGAATTTCAAGAGCAAGCTGTCGGCGAGATTGCGCGGATAGTAAGTCATCAGGGCGCCGTTGCGATAGACCTCGTAGACGTCATTCTCGTGTTTGCGCGCGAGACTGCTCTGAGAACCCAGTTCGTAGACGAGGGTCGGATTCAAATAAGCGCCGCGGCCGACGGCTTCTTTGATCAGCTGGTCGATGCGAGTTTTGTCTTTGAGCGAGGTTCCCCAGTGGAGCTGCTTGCCGGTCTGAAAGCCGTGTAATTCTTCGCGTGTCATCAAGTGTTGTGCGTAGCCCCAGATATGCTCGATGCCATCATGACCAGCGCGGTTGGATGCCGGCGCATCTTCGGTGTGGCCGAAGACAAACAAACCGGCTTCGTGCATCAGCTCTGCGGCCCATTGATAGGCCTGCTGGTTGCGCTCGTTGTAGGACGGCAGTACGGCAAAGTCAGGCTTCTTGGCGATCCACTCTTTGAACTGTTCGCGTACTTGCTCATGTGTCATGTTCGGCGCCAACGGAAAGCGGTCGGCGTTGCCGAAGTAGCGCGGCGAGCGCGTCGCAGGTTGCTGCGAAGCGCGGACGGCATCGAGGGTGTTGCCATTGGTGCCCCAGGGATTGAGAATGAAAATGCTGGTGACGCCGTGGTTTAAATAAAGCTCGCCGCAAAAGGGCCGGCTGTGGGTGTGGCTATCGACGAGCCCTGGGATGATGAATTTCCCCGCGACATTGATCACCGTCGCGTTGCTGGGATAACTGGTGCCCTTGCCGCCAATCGAGACGAATTTGTCACCATCAATGACGATCACCGAATCAGGGATCGCAGCGCGGCCGGTGCCGTCGATGAGTGTGGCGCCGGTTAAGACGGTGATAGGGTTTTGCTGGGCGAAACCGTAGCGGACTGAGAGCGTAAAACCGAACACAACAAAGAGGGCGAACATCATCGGGAGTTTGCGAATCATTTCCGGCCTCCGTTCGTTGGTTAAAATGACCTCTGGATTTCTTATGCGGCGAAGAAAGATCGCGCGATGACTCGCGCCGCTGCGGTCGGATTTGGGGTTGATTTCCGATTCCGAATTCTTGTCTGCGTCGTTGGCGTTTAGGGTCTGGCCCGAGTTCGCAAATAAGTCAGTCCTCAGGCTCGTATCAACCGTCAGCCCTAGACCTGAGATAGGCCCATAGCTGATCGATCTCTTCGGGACTGAGCACTCCGCCCCACGGCGGCATCTGGCCCTTGCCATCGTTGACCGCTCGGTCGAAGCGCTCCCGCTCGTCGGGACGAAGTTTCAGAAGATCGACCGCTGCGCCGCTGGCCCGCAGCCGTTCGCCATGACAGGCGGCGCAGCGCTCGGCATAAACATCGGCTCCCGCTGCGATCTTGGCGCGATCCTGCGCCAATGCAGCCGATACGACCGTGAGCGCGCCGATAACTACACTTGCTGCTGAAAGTTTCGGCATGAAAGAGATGGAACTAAGCTGATGCCGTGTCTTTCCCGTGAAAGTGCCCTGTGCCCAGGCGGTTCATTTCCTTACGGCAGCGCAAACGCAACTACCGAGTTATGCCCGCGTATAGCCTTGGGCATCGCGGCTTTGGTGAGGTTGAGCGGCCCGGTTGTAACCGACTGCCCCTCGCCGGTGTTGATCAGAACATATTGCTTTCCGTTCACCGAGTAAGTGATGGTGCTCGTCATCACCATACCGCCGACGACGGATTCCCAGAGCACCTTGCCCGTGTCGGCGTCAAACGCCCGGAAGCGCCGATTGAGATCGCCCCAGAACACCAGGTCCCCGGCGGTGATCAGTGCCGAGCCGTTGCCCGGTTGCGGTTGCGAATAAAGCACGCGCATCTCACCGGTCGAAAGATCGATCTTGGCCAGGTTCATGTATTTTTTCGGATCGCTGCCGGGGCGCAGGGCGCCGGTCCGCGGTCCCCAGCCGGCTTTGGCCGTGAGGTTCGCGGTCATGGTAAGGCACTGGTCCTGGAAGGGAACGTACAACGAATTGTTCTTGGGGCTATAGGCGATCGACCAGAGTCCCCGCGTATTGTGGTAGCAGCCGAGAATTTTGTCGCCGTCTTTTTTGAACAGCTTGTCGGGATTGACCCGGGTCCGGCCGCT
>JBEVFG010000287.1:0-5157 GCA_040512415.1 Pseudolabrys sp.
CACTACGAGTGCCTTTCGCGTCTACATTGACTTATGTCAACCGGGCGCTGTCAGGTCGCGCTCTGCGGCTTCTCAAGCGTCTGAAAACGGACGGTATTCGCCCGAGCTGACTGGCCGCCATTGACTTAGGTCACTGCGCGCGCGTCTCGTGTGGTCCCAACTGGACAACAGGGCATTCCGGTTGGTTCATGCCTTTGCGCCGGCCGGACAACAGTTCCTTGGGAGATGACATGCGTGACGATGTCGACACGATCGCGCCGATCAGCGCAGCCGGGCCGGCGCCGGGTTCCAAATACGACCGTCTGATAGCGCGGGCAAAGGAGGCGCGGCCCGCGATCACGATGGTCGCGCACCCCTGTGACGAATCGTCCTTGCGTGGCGCGGTCGAGGCAGCTCAGCTCGGCATCATTGAGCCGGTACTGGTCGGGCCTGCCGCAAAGATCAAGGCAGTCGCCAGCGAGCACGGCATTGATATCAAAGCTTGCAAGATCGTCGATGCGCCGCACAGCGATGCAGCCGCGGCCAAGGCCGTGGAGCTCATTCGCGAATCCAAAGGCGAACTCCTGATGAAGGGCAGCCTGCACACCGACGAGCTCATGCGGGCGGTAACGTCTTCCAGCACCGGACTGCGAACGGCGCGCCGTATCAGCCATGTCTTTGTGATGGATGTGCCGACTTACGCAGAGACGCTGTTCATCACCGATGCGGCCATCAACATTTTCCCGGATCTCGAGGTGAAACGCGACATCATCCAGAACGCAATCGATCTTTTCGTCGACGTCGGTCTCGGCACACCGCGCGTTGCCATCTTGTCCGCGGTCGAAACTGTGACGCCGAAAATTCCGTCGACGATTGACGCGGCCGCTTTGTGCAAGATGGCGGATCGCGGGCAAATAACCGGCGGGCTGCTCGATGGTCCGCTCGCCTTCGACAATGCGATTGATCCTGAAGCTGCGAGGATAAAGGGCATCAAATCACCGGTCGCTGGGCGCGCCCAGATTCTGGTCGTTCCCGATCTGGAGGCCGGCAACATGCTCGCCAAAAATCTCACGTTCCTTGCGAAGGCAGATGCCGCAGGCATCGTGCTTGGCGCCCGCGTACCGATCATCCTGACATCGCGGGCCGATTCAGTGCGTAGTCGCATGGCATCCGCTGCAGCCGCCGTGCTTTACGCCGATGCCCGCCGAAAGAAGGCGGCGGTTGCCGCCGTGTGAAGCGATGGACGCAATTCTCGTCGTCAATGCTGGCTCCTCGAGTCTCAAGTTTCAGGTCTTCGCGACCGGCGCGAGCGGCGATCTCGATTGCCTCGTTAAAGGCCAGATGGACGGCATTGGTACCCGGCCGCGGCTGCGCGCTGCCGGGCCTGACAAGAAACCACTGATTGACCAGTCCTATCCTGTTGAAAAGGTGCCGGACCTTCCTGCGGCCACCCAGGAAACCGGCGACTGGCTGCGTAAAACGCAAAAGGTCAATCTTGTTGCGGTCGGTCACCGCGTCGTTCACGGCGGGCCTGAATACAGCCGCCCGGTTCGCCTGACAGCAGATGTCGTGGCCAAACTTGAGCGCTATGTATCACTCGCGCCGTTGCATCAGCCGAATAATCTTGCGCCGATCCGCACGCTCTTTGCTCGCCGTCCCGAGCTTCCACAGGTTGCGTGTTTCGACACCGCGTTCCACCGCGACCACGGCGCCTTGGCGGATCATTTCGCGATACCCGAAAAATTCTACGAAGAGGGCGTGCGACGCTATGGCTTCCACGGTCTTTCCTATGAGTACATCGCCGATCGTTTGCGTCAGATCGCGCCCGAGGCTGCAAAGGGCCGCGTGATCGTTGCCCATCTCGGCAGCGGTGCATCGATGTGCGCGCTGGCCGATGGCCGGAGCGTTGAAAGCACGTTCGGATTTACCGCGCTCGACGGTTTGCCGATGGGAACGCGGCCCGGCCAGCTTGATCCAGGCGTCGTGCTTTACCTCATCGCGGAGAAGGGGATGAGCCCCGCGGCGGTGCAGGATCTTTTTTACAAGGAGTCCGGCTTGAAGGGGCTTTCGGGTGTGAGCAACGATGTGCGCGAGCTTGAGGAGAGCGCCGATCCGAAGGCGGCCTTTGCCCTCGAGTATTTTGTTTACCGCGCCGGTCTCTTTGCCGGGATGCTCGCTGCCGCGCTGGGTGGGGTCGATTCTTTCGTTTTCACAGCCGGTATCGGCGAAAATTCCGCGACGATACGTGCGCGTATCTCCGAGCGGCTGTCGTGGCTGGGGGTCTCGCTTGATCCAGGCGCCAACAAGGCTTCTGCGCAGGTGATATCGCGCGAGGACAGCCGCGTCGCGGTCTACGTCATACCTACCAACGAAGAACTGATGATTGCGCGGCACACATTGGCTTTGATGTCGGGGCGGGCGGAGAGGGCCGCGGAATAGTTCTGCTTCATAATTGCAGCACGGCGTGAATGCCGTCAGGGGAACGCTTCGAGCTGAATTTAAGCCCGGACCTCTCAAAGACCTTCAGCATTGGGGTGTTGTCCGGGAGAACCTCGGCCGTGAATTCCTTCAACCCTGCCTCGCGGGCAAGCGCGGCGAGGTGGCGCAACAAAACTGCGCCAATGCCTTGGCCCTGGTAGTCATCGACGACCGCGAAAGCGACTTCGGCCGTTTCGGCTTTTTCAACGATATAGCGACCGCCCGCGACGATCGCGGCGTGCTCTCCCTCTTTCACCACCGCAACCAACGCAACATGATTGACGAAATCGACATTCAGGAAGAACGCACGTTCTTTGTCTGAAAAACCGCTTTTCGCGCCCATGAACCGGCGGTAGAGTGACTGCGCGCCGATCCGGCCAACCGCCGTCAACAGGTCGGCCTCATCGTTTGGCTTGAGCGCACGAATTTCGCACGCGCGTCCATCGCGCAGGCGTTCCGTCGCAGTATAGGTAGCCGCGTTAAACATGTCAGCGCACGCCAATCACAGCGTCCAAAATCGGTTCTATTGACCTAAATCAATTCCACGCCATGTGGTCGCGACCGTTGGTCATTTAGGCTGAGTCTTCAGTAGATTTCCCGTATGAAGCGCCTGCCTTCCATTGGGCGCTCGTCGTCATAGCTGTTTTTTTCAATTCGTTTGGGCAGCTTGACCTTTTCGGCGTGGACTTTCTTGTGCGGGATTGCCGACAAGATATGCGAAATGCAATTCAGTCGCGCGCGCCGCTTGTCGTCGGAGCGCACCACGTACCACGGCGAGTCCGGGCTGTCGGTTGCGTCGAGCATCATGTCGCGCGCCTTGGAGTAGCTGTACCAGTGCTTGTATGACTCGGTGTCCATCGGGCTCAGTTTCCACTGGCGCATCGGGTCATTGATGCGGGCATGGAAGCGCCGCTCCTGCTCCTCTTTGCCGACCTCGAGCCAGAATTTTATGAGGATGATCCCGGCATCGACGATGTATTTTTCGATCTTCGGCGCCAGCTTCAGGAAGCGCCGGTATCCTTCCTCGCTGACGAAGCCCATGACATGCTCGACGCCGGCGCGGTTGTACCAACTGCGGTCGAAGATGACGACTTCGCCAGCGGCGGGAAAATGCTCGATGTAGCGTTGGAGAAACAACTGGCTCTTTTGCCGTTCGGAAGGCGCGGGCAGGGCAACAATGCGGAACACTCTCGGGCTGACTCTCTCGGTAAGCGCGCGAATAGTGCCGCCTTTACCGGCCGCGTCGCGGCCTTCAAAGGCAATAATGACCCGCAGGCCCTTCTTCTTAACCCATTCCTGCAGACGACAGAGTTTGACCTGAAGCTTGCGCATTTCGGCTTCATACGCCTTGCGCTTCATCCGCTCGCCGTCTTGCCCGGCTTTAGAGGGCTTCTTTTTCCCTTTGGCCATCGGTGGGTTCTCGGTTGTAATTGACAGCATATGAGGCCGATATCGGTGAGCGCTCGTTGACCTAGGTCAAAACCGGCCCTTGGGCTATCTTATACAAGAGACAATGTCCCTGGAGTACTGCCATGAATATGAAAGTTGACGAACTCCTGCCCTCAGCCGAGGATTGTACCAAGAAAATGGCCGAAGCCGAGGCCGCAAAGGCCTCCGACTACATGCGCAAGCAGGCGGCCGTCGAGGCGGAGAAGAAGGCGCTGCTCGACAAGTTGAAGGGCCCTTCGGGCGTCTCCGACGAAGAGCGGTTGAAGCGCGCCGCCGCGATCATAAACAGGGCGGTCAGCAATGGTCTGACTGAAATCGAGGTTGGGCGTTTTCCGAACACCCTTTTCTCGGACCGTGGCCGCGCCATCAATCAGCAGGAGCCCGGCTGGGAGGATACGCTCACCGGGTTGCCCAAGGAGCTGTTTGAATTCTGGAAGCAGTATCTGCGGCCAAAGGGATACAAAATAAAATTTCAGATTGCCGATTGGTCCGGCGGAAAGCCGGGCGACATCGGCATCTCGCTGAATTGGAGCGCCAAGTAACGCGGGGATGAGGCCGTCGGCTGCTCCTAGTCGATGATGTGGTAGCCACCATCGATATACAAAGTTTCGCCCGTGATGAGGCGCGCCGCGTCGTGCGCGAGGAAAGCCGTGGCGGCGCCGACGTCATCGATGCTCACCAGGCTGCGTGCCGGCGCTTTTGCTTTCGCCTTGTCGAGTAGTGCGTCGAACTCGGGAATGCCTGATGCAGCTCGCGTCGCCAGCGGACCGGGCGAGATTGCGTGCACCCGGATTCCCTTTGGGCCAAGCTCTGCCGCGATATAGCGGACCGCGCATTCGAGCGCGGCCTTTGCGACACCCATAATATTATAGTTCTTAACCACCATTTGACTGCCGTAATACGACATGGTGAAGAGCGTGCCGCCCTTGCGCATGAGCGGTTCCGCCAAATGTGCCATGCGAATGAAGGTCCAGCAGGACACATCCATGGTTGTGGCAAATCCTTCGCGCGATACGTCGACAACGCGTCCTTGCAGCGCCTCCTTCGGCGAAAATGCAATCGAATGAACGACAAAATCGAGCTTGCCCCATTCCTTGGTGATCCGTTCGAAGACAGCCTCCATCTGCCCCGGCTTATTAACGTCAAGCGGCATAAAAATCGGCGCCTCGAGGGCACGGGCGAGAGGCTCGACGTACTTCTTGGCTTTGTCGTTCACATAGGTGACGGCTACCTCTGCACCAAGAGCACGGA
>JBEVFG010000288.1:0-5931 GCA_040512415.1 Pseudolabrys sp.
CGGACCGCTGGTCCTTTTCTTTGTGGCGAATTCGAAGTTCGGCATCTTTGCCGCCACGGGCGCCTTCATGGTCGCGGTACTAGCTGCGCTTGCAATTTCCTACGTCATGACCCGGCATATCGCAGTCATGCCGGTGGTCACGGCCGTCATTGTGCTGATCTTCGGCGGATTGACGCTCGTGCTGCACGATGAGCTGTTCATCAAGCTCAAGCCGACGATCATCTACGTTCTGTTCGGCGGCACGCTGGTGGGCGGAATGCTGTTCGGCAAGCCATTGCTAGGGATCGTGTTCGATTCTGTCTTTCATCTTCGAGAAGAAGGCTGGCGCAAGCTGACATGGCGATGGGCGTTCTTTTTCTTCGCGCTTGCGATCTTGAACGAGATTGTCTGGCGCACGCAGACCACCGATGTTTGGGTGAGCTTCAAGCTGTTCGGCGTGGTTCCGCTCACCTTTCTTTTCGCAGCCCTGCAATATCCGCTGCTCACTAAATACAGCGTCGAGAGCGGCGATAAGGGCTAGCGCAAGGCCTTCTCGATTTCGGGCTTCAATGTGCGCGTCAGGTTATCTGCGGTGATTGGGCCTACGAGCTTGTACGCGATGCGGCCATCGCGGCCGACCAGAAAGGTCTCGGGCACCCCATACACGCCCCAATCGATCGAGGCACGGCCGGCTTCGTCGCGGCCGGTTGCCACAAAAGGATTGCCGTAGCGATTGAGAAATCGCCGTGCGTTGTCAGGTGCGTCCTTGTAGTTGATGCCGACGAGCTGGATGCGCTTGTCCTTCGAAAGCTGCTCAAGATACGGCACCTCGTCATGACAGGGAACGCACCATGACGCCCACACGTTCACCAGCGTCACCGCGCCCTGAAATGTCGCATTGCTGAGGCCAGGCACAGGCTTTCCGTCGCGTTCGAGGGCTGGAAGCGGCGGCAGGTCCGTCGCCGGAATCGGGCGCCCGATCAACGCCGACGGAAGTCGGGACGGATCGCCCGTGCCGAGGCGGTAGAAAAACAGCGCTGCCAGCGCGGCAAACGCGGCCAGCGGCAAAAACACGAGGACGTTGCGACGCCTTCTGGCAGAACCTTCGCTCGGGGCTGTGGCCATTGGCCTAGCCTTTACGCTGGGAGCGCCGGGTTACTCCACGCTCCTCGAGGTCGCCGAGAATACGGCGTTGCGCCGAGTAGTCGAGCAGCACCCATGCGATCAACGCCGTCACCACGAACAGGGTCACCGCATAAGCAGCAACGATAAAGTCGGCATGCGGCCCCAGGTTCATGCGTGCGCTTCCTGCGCCTGCATCAACTGCATGCTGCGGATCCGCCGTCTCAGAATCTCATTGCGCATGACCGCAAGATGCAACGAGACAAAGAGCAGCGTGAATGCCAGCGCCATGATCAGCAGGGGTGTCAGCAACGATGGATCGATGGTCGAACCACTGATGCGGAAGACGGAAGCGGGCTGGTGCAGCGTGTTCCACCAGTCCACCGAAAACTTGATGATCGGAAGATTGACGGCCCCGACCAGCGACAGGATCGCTGCAGCGCGGGCACCGCGGCCGGGCTCTTCAGCGGTCCAGTAAAGCGCGAGCACGCCGAGGTAGAGCAGCAGCAGCACCAGCATCGACGTCAGCCGTGCATCCCACACCCAATAGGTACCCCACGTCGGACGGCCCCAGAGCGACCCGGTGACAAGACAGATGAACGTGAACGCGGCACCAATCGGTGCGACAGCCTTACCGGAAACATCGGCGAGCGGATGCCGCCACACCAATGTGCCGAGCGCAGCGACACTCATCAGCGCCCAGCCGAACATGCCGAGCCACGCGGCCGGCACGTGCAGGAACATGATCTTCACAGTCGCGCCCTGCTGATAGTCGTCCGGTGCGTTCAGTGCGCGATAGAGCCCAACCGCGAACAGGACGACCGTCGCGGCGATCAGCCACGGCAATATGCGGTCGACGATGCGCAGGAAGCGCGTCGGGTTGGCAAGATCGATCACAGCCATCGGCGGTCTCTTAGCATTCTTATTCGAGTCCATGACGCAGGGCCGCCGTCGCGGCAATCGGGCCGAGCACCAGGCTCGCCAAACTTAGCGCACAAAGAATGGTGAAAGCGGGGTCGAACGGAGTGGGGCCGGCGATCGCGGCATTCGCCGCCGCGACGCCGAAGATCAGCACCGGCACCGTGAGCGGGAGTACCAGCACCGCGAGCAGCAATCCGCCGCGCCGCAGCGCGACGGACAACGCGGCGCCGACTAGCCCGATAAATGTCAGGGCTGGCGTACCCGCTGCCAGTGTCAGCGTGAGCCAGCCGAGCGCATGCATATCGACATTGAGCATGAGCCCGAGCAGGGGCGCGATCAGCACAAGCGGCAATCCGGTCGTGAGCCAATGAGCAAGCGCCTTTGTCGCCACCGTCAGCTCGAGCGGGACCTCGCCCATCATAAGAAGATCAAGCGATCCATCGTCATGGTCGGTCGCAAACAAACGATCGAGCGCAAGCAGACTAGCCAGCAACGCGCCGAGCCACAAAATCGCCGGCCCGATCCGCGCAAGCAGCGCGAGGTCAGGTCCGACGGCAAACGGCGTCATCGTGATCACGATCAAAAAGAAAAGCGCGCCCATAAAGGCCCCGCCGCCGACGCGAACCGCGAGGCGCATATCGCGCATCAAAATTGCGGCGAGCGGGTTCATGCCGCACCGAGCTTGAGTTCGCGCGCACGCTCAAGACCGATAGCTCCGTGCGCGGCGGCGACAATGATTCCGCCGCCTGCGAGGTGGTCGCGCATAATGTCCGAGAGTCGGCCCTGCGACGGCGCATCGAGCGCGGATGTTGGTTCGTCGAGCAGCCAGACCGGACGCGAGACGGCAACAATGCGCGCCACGGACAGTCTGCGGCGCTGCCCGGCGGAGAGATAGGCGGCGGGCAGATCGGCGAGGGGCGCGAGATCGAGCAGCTCAAGTGCTGGCCCGATGTCGTTGCGTGATCCGAGGAACCTGCTCCAGAAATGCAAATTTTCCGCCACCGTCAGCGACGGCTTCATCGCATCCTGGTGACCGAGATAGTGAGCCTGCTCGGCAATCGGGGCGTCGGCCGTCCCACCGTTGAGCGACAGTCGTCCAGCGGCAATGCGGACGAGCCCGGCTATCATCCGAAGGAGGGATGATTTGCCGGCGCCATTACGCCCGGTAACGATCAGCGCTTCACCCGCGGGCACCTTGAAACTGACGTTGCGGAGCACCTCGCGGCCACCCCGGCTGCAGGTCAGGCCTTCGGCTTGAAGTTCCATCACGGCTGCCGGCTCGGTCGCGCGGTGGGCCAATACTCGGAAAACCCCAATATTTTTCGCATCTTCGGCGTTAATCTCGGCGAATATGGCGTCGGGCGCGAAAAGACCTTATAAGCCCGAACTTGTGACGTTATGTTATTCGAATTCGGACGCAAGTCTCGCCAGCCGAGAAAAACATCGCCTTGCCAACAACTTAGTCCGAACCAGCGCCGGTTGCCCGACCGGGAATGGAAACAGCCGAAATGACTTCGCTCGACAGCTTTAGGTGCTGCAAGACCCTGCAGGTTGGTAGCAAGACTTACGCGTATTTCAGTCTTCCCACTGCCGAGCGGAATGGGCTCAAGGGTATTTCCCGTCTCCCATTCTCCATGAAGGTGCTGCTGGAGAACCTGCTGCGCAACGAGGACGGGCGATCGGTCACCAAAGACGACATCAAGGCCGTTGCTGAATGGCTCAAGACCAAGACGTCCGAACGCGAAATCGCGTTCCGGCCGGCGCGCGTGCTGATGCAGGATTTCACCGGCGTGCCGGCTGTGGTCGATCTTGCGGCCATGCGCGACGCGATGAAACAGCTCGGCAGCGATTCCAAGAAGATCAATCCACAGGTGCCGGTCGACCTCGTCATCGACCATTCGGTCGCGGTGACGTTCTTCGGCAACAACCAGGCATTCAAGAAGAACGTCGAGGAAGAATATCGGCAGAACCAGGAGCGCTACAAGTTCCTGAAATGGGCGCAGCGCTCGTTCGACAATTTCAGCGTGGTGCCTCCTGGCACTGGGATCTGCCATCAGGTCAATCTCGAATATCTGTCGCGGGTTGTGTGGAACCGCAAGGACAAGGTGAAGGTCGACGGCAAGCAGGCAACAATGGAAGTTGCCTATCCCGACACGCTGGTCGGTACCGACTCGCACACGACAATGGTGAACGGTCTCTCCGTGCTCGGCTGGGGCGTGGGCGGCATTGAGGCCGAAGCGGCGATGCTCGGCCAGCCGCTGTCGATGGTGCTACCCGAGGTGATCGGCTTCAAGCTGGTGGGCAAACTCAAAGAGGGTGTGACCGCGACGGACCTGGTGCTTACAGTCACCGAGATGCTGCGCAAGCGCGGAGTGGTTGGAAAGTTTGTCGAGTTCTTCGGCCCCGGTCTTGCAAATCTGACCATCGCCGACCGTGCGACGCTCGGCAACATGTCGCCGGAATATGGGGCGACCTGCGGCTTCTCGCCGATCGACGACGACACGATCCGTTATCTAAAGGACACCGGGCGTCCTCCGGAGCTCGTCGCGCTGGTCGCTGCCTATGCCAAGGCGCAGGGCATGTACCGCGTGAAAACCACACCCGATCCGATGTTCACCGACGTGCTCAAGCTGGAGCTCAACTCGGTCGAGCCGTCGCTGGCAGGACCAAAGCGTCCGCAGGACCGCGTTGCGCTCAAGGAAGTGAAATCGGGTTTCGCCGCCTCGATGGACAAGGAGTTCAACAAGAGCGCCGAGGCGAAGAAGCGCGTGAAGGTGTCCGGAAAAAATTACGATCTCGGCCACGGCGACGTGGTGATCGCGGCAATCACATCGTGCACCAACACCTCCAATCCTAACGTGATGATCGGTGCCGGATTGCTGGCCCGCAAGGCCGTTGCAAAGGGCCTGACCGCCAAGCCGTGGGTGAAGACCTCGCTTGCGCCCGGCTCGCAGGTTGTCGGCGAGTATCTTGAAAAGTCGGGGCTGCAGAAGGATCTCGACAAGCTCGGCTTCAACCTTGTCGGTTTCGGCTGCACAACCTGCATCGGCAATTCCGGGCCGCTTCCGCCAGAGAATTCCAAGGCGATCAACGACAATGATCTCGTTGCCGCGGCGGTGCTATCGGGCAACCGGAATTTCGAAGGTCGCGTCAACGCGGACGTGCGCGCCAACTATCTCGCGTCGCCGCCGCTGGTCGTTTCTTATGCGATCGCCGGATCGATGAATGTCGACGTCGCGCGCGATCCGCTTGGCGTCGACCAGAAGGGCAAGAAGGTTTTCCTCAAGGACATCTGGCCTTCGAACAAGGAGATCGGCGACTTCGTCGCCAAGAACATCACGCGCCAGATGTTCTCCAAGAAATATGCCGATGTGTTCAAGGGCGACGCCAACTGGCGCAAAATCAACGTCAAAGGTGGCATGACCTACGACTGGGACAAGAAATCTACTTACGTGCAGAACCCGCCGTATTTCGTCGGCATGGGGCGGCACCCGAAACCGCTCGAGGACATCGTTGACGCGCGCGTTCTCGCGTTGTTGCTCGACTCGATCACAACCGACCACATCTCGCCTGCCGGCTCGATCAAGGTCGACTCGCCGGCTGGCAAATATCTCGTCGATCACAAGGTCAAACCGGCCGACTTCAACCAGTACGGCACGCGCCGCGGCAATCATGAAGTGATGATGCGAGGCACCTTTGCCAACATTCGCATCAAGAACCAGATGGTCCCTGGCGTCGAAGGCGGCGTGACGATCCACTATCCGTCGAAGCAAAGGATGCCGATCTACGACGCGGCCATGAAGTACAAGGCCGACAGGGTTCCGCTGGTGGTCTTTGCAGGCAAGGAATATGGCAGCGGCTCTTCACGCGACTGGGCCGCCAAAGGGTCTATCCTGCTCGGTATTCGCG
>JBEVFG010000289.1:0-4226 GCA_040512415.1 Pseudolabrys sp.
TCGCCACGACGGCCGCCACAAGTTCGCCGATGAAACGCACAACGCCGTCCGCGAGTACCGGCTGGCCGACCGGCTTGTAGTTGAACTTGTGCAGCATCGGCGTGATTTTCTTCACGCCCTTGAGATCAGTAGAAGTGATCCCCACCGCATCTGCCGGTGTGCCGACATTTCGCAACTTTCCGGCGGCAACCGGGCTGCGCACGAAACGCACCCAATGGGTGGCGGGAGCATCCGCTGTAAAGCGGCCTTGCCCTGTGATCAAAGCGGGATCCTCAAGCCGGCGGATGGCGCGGCCGACCCACGTCATGCCGGAGCCCCTGGTGCCGTGCGCGCTCACGAAGTACTGCTCTCCAGCGCGCGGCGAACCACCGCGCGTACAAGATCGCGACGATATTCTGCGTTCGTCTGATGATCTTCGAGCGGATCGATCGCCCCAGCGGCCGCTTCGGCGGCCGCACGATAGGCCTTGTCGCCCGGCGTCTGCCCGTTCAGGGCGGCTTCGGCCTCTCCGATGCGGCGCGGCGATGCTTCGGCGCCGCCGAGGCCGACACGCGCGTCCGCAATTTTTCCAGCCTGCAAGCGGTAGGTGACGAGCGATGCCGCCATGGCGAAATCGCCGGCCCGGCGGCTGAATTCATTGAAACCGAATTTGGCGTCGGCCAGGAGCAGCGGCAGCCGCGCTTCGGCCAGCAGTTCGTCTTCCGCGAGCGCTGTCGACATGATGCCGGTGAAAAAATGTTTTGCCGCAATCGTGCGCTCACCACGTGTGCTCTTGGCAATGAGCGTAGCGTCAAGGGCCGCTGCGACGAGGCACCATTCGGAGGCGGGATCGGCATGCGCCAGGCTGCCGCAGAATGTGCCACGCATGCGTATCGGGTAGTGTGCGATATGGCGCGCGACGGTGCTCAGCAATGTGCCGAGCGGATTTTCAGTGACCGGTTTGTGAAACGCCGCGTGGCGCACACAGGCACCGATCGCAAGCACCTTGCCGTTATTCGAAATCTTATCGAGGCCCGCGACCTCGTTGATGTCCACAAGATGCGCGGGCTTCGCGAGCCGGAACGCCATGATCGGAACGAGACTTTGCCCACCGGCCAGCACGCGGCCGTCTTGCGGCGCTACTTCGGCCAGGATCTTGAGCGCCTCATCGAGGGTTTTCGGCGCATGGCGGATAAACGGCGCAGGCTTCATTAATAAACTTTCAACCGCGGCCGGAGCTAATTATTTGTATGCAAACGATAAAGTGTGTAATTGTCAAACCGGCGCGGCTGGGCCGAGGTGCGACAGCGGGTGCCAGGGCGGCGGCGTTTCTTTGAAGCCGCCAATTTCGTATCCTATTCACGGGGCGACACAACAAGGGGGGCCGGGGATGCCGGTGCCGAGATCTATTATTGCTATTTGCCTGGCGGGCATCATCCCGGCAGTGGGGCCAGCGTTGGCGCAGGACAGCAAGCGGCCCGAAAAGGTTTCATTCTATTTCGCCGCGCACGAGGACGATTGGCAACTGTTCATGAATCCGTCCGCCTTCGAAGATGTGGTCAGCGGTGCTGCGAAGACGGTGTTCGTTCACTTGACGGCCGGCGACGCCGGACTCGGTATCGGCTTCGGCGGCCGCAAGCATCCATTTTATCTGGCGCGTGAAAACGGGGCCGAAGCCGCGATCCGCTTCATGGCCAACGCCAATTCCGCACCCGCCGAGCGCCTTGTCGTGCCCATGACATTCAACGGGCATTCGATCTATCGCGTGAGTTACCGCAATACCGTTGGATACTTTCTGCGTGTTCCGGATGGGCATTGGTCCGGCGACGGCTACTACGACACCGGATTTGAATCGCTCAAGCGGCTGGCCAGCGGCGAAAACGAGACCCTGCACGCAGTGGATGGATCGGCGATCTATCACGGCTGGAACGATCTGGTCGTTACATTGCGCGAGATCGTCGCTTACGAACGTGGGAACGCGGCGCTTATTCAGGTCAATGTCGCCGAGACCGATGCGCGGATCAATCCGCAGGATCACTCCGACCATCTCATGACGGCGAAAGCCGCGCTCGACGCCGTCAAGGACTCGACTTGCGTGCGGCGGGTCTATTACGTCGATTACGCCAGCTCCCGGCTGCCACAGAACCTCGACGTACAGAAGCGGGATATGGAAAGCTCTGTTCTCGCCGTGACCCTTGCCGGCGTCCAGGCCTTGGACCACAGCACGTCATGGCACCACTACGACGAATCGTTCGTCGGGCGGAACTATTTCCGTGTGCAGGCGCCGGCGGGCCGATGCGATTCCAGGCACACGGCGTTCGCGACCTCACCGCAGTAGAGTTCTCGTCCTGAATCTGAATTCGTAGTGCCCCGCGGCATCACGATGGGGTGATCGTTGCTGCGTTATTTTTAGTGACTTCTGACAATTGAGCTACACTGGGCGGCGGGTATTTCGCAACCAATTCCATCTTGACCCGTTCTCGTCTGGCCACCGCTTACCGCGGCAACCGATTGGCGTCGCCCGATGCGCTACGCAGATGTTCCTATCGCGTTGCAGACGCGCCGTGTCCTTTCCGTCGATGCGGTGCGCGGATTCAGCATTTTCTGGATCATTGGCGCCGACGGTGCGGTGATCGCTCTTGAGCGAATGCTGCGCGGCAAAGGCCCTGCGCTCAACACTGTGGGCGAATTTCTCGGCACACAAATAACCCATGCGACCTGGGAAGGCTTCCGCTTCTACGACTTCATCTTTCCTTTGTTCATTTTCATCACGGGTGTTTCGATCGTGCTCGCATTGCCGCGGTTGGTCGAGCGCGAGGGAAGGGCGAAAGCTCACCTGCACGTGCTGCGACGTGCGCTTCTCTTATATGTACTGGGCATCATCTATTATGGCGGTGTCGGCCAGCAGCTGAGCGACATACGCTTCGTCGGCATCCTGCAGCGTATAGCCGTCTGCTATTTGTTTGCGTCGATTCTATTTCTCAATCTCGACTGGCGTGGTCTGGTTGGCGCGGTTACCGCGTTGCTGGTGGGCTATTGGGCGCTGCTGACATTCGTGCCGGTGCCCGGGCTCGGTGCCGCCTCGTACCAGCCCGAAACCAACCTCGCCAACTGGATCGATCTTCACTACCTGCCGGGACGGTTGTGGGACGACACGCGCGATCCTGAAGGGTTGCTGAGCACGCTGCCGGCGATCGGCACGTGTGTGCTCGGCGTGCTGGCCGGGCTATTGCTCAACGACGAGCGAATTCCGCCCGCGCAAAGAACATCATGGCTCATCGTGGGTGGCATCGCGATGATTGCCGCTGGCTATCTGTGGGGTCTGCAATTTCCGATCATCAAGGCGATCTGGACATCTTCATTTGTGCTGATTGTCGGCGGCTACAGCATGATACTGCTCGCCATTTCGCACCAGGTCATCGATGTCTGGGAATGGAAATCCTGGGCAACGCCCTTCGTGTGGATCGGAGCGAATGCGATCTTGCTGTATTTCCTCAACGGCATTATCGGTTTTGCGCCGTTGGCATTTCGACTGATCGGCGGCGACGTCGCGCTCTGGATCAGCAGTGTAACAACCTCGGGAACAGGCGCATTTCTGGGGCACATTCTCGGGCTTGCGTTCGCAATCGCACTCGCCGGGTTTCTCTACCATCGCAGGATTTTCCTGCGCGTGTAAAATTCAAGTCCCGACCTTGAGCTCGGACACGAGCGCGCGCAGAGCGGCTACCGTTGAAGGGGCGACACTTTTTCCCGTGCGCGGGTTCTCCGACGGGATATTCTCGATTGTCATCGTAAATCGGGCGGTGTCGGCGTCGACCGTTATCGTGTGAGTGTTGCGTGTGACGCCTGGATCGGCCCAAATTTCAAGCTGAGTACGGTCCGGCCCGATTCCCGCAAGGCTGAGTGCCGCTGCGACATTGACATTGGTGGGGAATCCGCGGGCACCCTCGCGCGCGCTGCCGTCGAAGACCTTCAACGGCTCCTTCAGGCCGGTCACCGAGATTCCGCGCTCGCGGAGATAGGGCGCGCCGTCGAGTCCCGCCGGCGGTTTGCGCGTCACCATCTTGACCGAATGAATCGTGCTTTCGGCAGCGGCGCGAACCGCATCAAGGCCGATGAGCGCTCCGGTCGGCACGAGAATACGCGCGTTCTTCTGGCGCGCGCGGTCGATGAGGTCGTCGTTTTCCAGCAATTGCGCGACCGAAAGCGGCATGAAAATGCGCCCCTTGTCGATGGCGCTAATGGCG
>JBEVFG010000290.1:0-4067 GCA_040512415.1 Pseudolabrys sp.
GCATGTAGAGAACGCTCCGGCGCGGGCGAATCGTCATCGAGTGTGGCCTCCCCTGCTCATGCCCAGCCTACCTTTGCAGCAATGCACGTGCCACTGTTGGGGTATGAGTGAGGCGGCAAAAGATTTATGGTTGGCGGAGGTCGACGGATGTCCGGGCGGCTGGATTGCCGCTTTCTTCCGGCCGACAGGCGATGACTACGTCGTCGCCGTTTATCCGAATTTTGCCCATATGCTTGTTGCACCGCAGATGCCTGACATCGTCGCGGTCGACATTCCGATCGGGCTGCCCGAACGAGCGGGTCACGCCGGCCGCGCTGCCGAGAATGCTGTCAGGCCTTTGCTTGGGCAGCGTCAATCGTCGGTATTCTCGGTTCCCTCGCGAACCGCGATCTACGCGTCGGATTACGGCGCCGCGTGTCACGCCGCGCTCGCCACCTCAGAACCGCCGCGCAAAGTATCGAGGCAATTGTTCAACATCGCGCCGAAGATCCGGGAGGTCGATGCAATCCTCTGCGCCAATCCAGAGTTCACGACGCGCGTTTTCGAAGTCCATCCGGAATTGGCGTTTTGGCGCCTGAACGGCGAGCGACCGCTAACAGAGGCGAAAAAAATCAAAAGTCGGCCCTACGAGCCTGGCCTCATTTTGCGGCGGAAACAGTTGGCTCTGGCCGGCCTGCCGCTCGCGCTCACGCTTGCACCGCCGAAAGGAGCGGCCGCTGACGATCTGATCGATGCACTCGCCTGCGCTGTCATAGCCCGGCGCATTCATGCCGGACAGGCGCAGCGTTTTCCCGATCCACCGCCCCCACGGATTGCCAATGGCGATCTGGGCATGATTGTGTGGCCCTCGATCCTTTCACAGCAGCGCGTGCCATGCCATTTCCACAGCAATTGATCGACGGATACCGCGCCTTTCTCATTGGCCGATTGCGTCATGAACAAGATCGGTATCGGAGCCTCGCCGAAAGCGGACAGTCGCCGCAGATCATGGTGATCGGCTGCTGCGATTCGCGGGTATCCCCTGAAGTTATTTTTGATGCGCGTCCGGGCGAATTGTTCGTTGTCCGCAACGTGGCGAACATTGTGCCGCCCTATGCTCCGGACGAGCGTGCCCACGGCGTTTCGGCCGCGCTCGAATTTGGAGTTGACGCCCTCAAAGTCAGCCACATCGTCGTTCTCGGGCACGCGCAATGCGGAGGTGTCAAGGCTTTCGCCGAAGATGCCGAGCCGCTGTCGCCCGTTGACTTCATCGGAAACTGGATGAAGCTGATGACCCCCGCAGCAGAAAAAGTGGGATCGCGCGACGCATTGTCAGCGGCAGATTACCTGCGACGGCTCGAGCAGGCGAACATCGTCAACAGCCTTGATAACCTGATGACCTTTCCGCGCCTGCGCAGCCCGATCGAACGCGGACAGGTCATGGTGCATGGCGCGTACTTCGGCGTCGCAACCGGCGAGCTTTCGGTGCGTGACCCGGCGACGGGAGAATTCACCCAGATCGCCAGGGACGATTATGCCCGAATGTTCGTACGGCCCCGCTTCTGACGGCCAATGGGCGGTCCGTTTACGCCGCCCGGCGCTTGGCCTGGATCAGCTTGCGATTGACCAGGCATTCGGCGATCTGGACAGCGTTAAGCGCAGCGCCTTTGCGCAGGTTGTCCGATACGATCCAGATCTGCAGCCCGTTTTCGATCGTTGCATCTTCTCGGATACGGCTGATATAGGTTGCATCCTCGCCAACGCACTCATAGTGAGTGACGTAGCCGCCGTCCTCGCGCTTGTCGAGGACGAGGCAGCCCGGGGCGTTACGCAGAATCTTGCGCGCTTCGTCTGCGGGGAGCGGCTGCTCAAACTCGATATTGACCGCTTCTGAATGGCCGACGAACACCGGCACGCGAACGCAGGTCGCAGTCAGCTTGATCTTGGGATCGAGAATCTTCTTGGTCTCGACCACCATCTTCCATTCTTCCTTGGTGTACCCGTCTTCCATGAAAATATCGATGTGCGGAATCACGTTGAATGCGATCCGCTTGGAAAACTTCTTTGCCTCCACTTCATCGAGCATGAATACCGCTTTACTTTGGGCGAACAGCTCGTCCATCGCTTCCTTGCCGGCGCCGGAAACGGATTGATATATCGCGACCACGACACGCTTGATCCTCGCCTTCTCGTGCAGCGGCTTGAGCGCGACGACGAGTTGCGCGGTCGACCTGCACCGGTTTATGAGGTGTTGCGCCAAGTGGCCTTTGATGAGCGGGTGAAAATCCATGACTTGATCATGGAAGGCGTTGAAGCCGTATTGCGTCGGCCGCGGATATCCCTCAGTTGAAAGGCTTAAGGCCGTAAACGGCGGTGAAACGCAGGCTGTGCAGACCACTGCATCGGGGCGCGCCGGATTCTCCGTGTCAGACTGCTCCTCCGGTGAAAGGTCTCCGGGGACCCCCCAAAAAAGCGGGAGTCCCAAAAAACCATAAGAACCCGGATTTCACCTACGCCGCGTGCGTTGAGCGTTTGGAGATTGCCAGTTCCAGGCCGGTGCCGCCTTTCTTGCGGGTGATGGCATCGCTGGCCGACCCATAATTTGTTAGCTTAACCTCGAAAGAGCCTTGCGAAATACTCAATAGCCCTTGACCACAGGATCTCAATTTCGTTCGGAACAAGAACGCGTGCGAAGGGCAATAAAAATCCTAGTGAGAGGAAACACAAGCCAAGTAGCGCACCCAAGTTCACGATATCTGATGAATTGGCTGAATCCATTTGAATCATTTCGGCATAAGCAAACGCAAAGTAAAAGCAAAGTACTGCGCCCACGCTTAAAATTAGGAATCTTTTAGGAGATGGTCTTACGAGCCTACCAACAAGTTGACCCATTCGATATCCAACCATCACTCCGATCGCTGCTATGAACCGAAACATTGAGAGTTCTGGAGGAATAAAAAATCCATAGCTCAAGACAAGTCCGACGACGCCAAATACAATGGTCAGCAATAAATTCATTCTTTTGCGGGAGCCAACAACTACGCTGGCAAGATAGGCTCCAATTTTTCGCGATCAAGAACACGGACCGCGCGCGACTTTTCCGGGCTAGTTTGAGAGTGGCAGGCGAGGGCCTTATTTGACCCCGAGCGGTGCCTAAAACCGTTCACGTCAGGTGCAGAAAATCCCGATGTTCTCTGACATACCGGCACAGTGCGAGACGCCTGTTGCAATGCCACCGTTGCGTTGGTGCCAATGCTCGAGATGACATCAGGCGTCAGCGCGACCAATTCCATCGCCGATCTGCGAATGCGGTCGACTTCTCCGCCCCAGGCATGTCGATCCGTAGGTTTCGGCCGACGCTCTATCCAGCCCCCTCCAGTCCCTGCATGAATGCGGCCGCCGAGTTTGGTCATAGGGTCGTCCGCGGTCAGGGGCATCAGTATGCCGACGCACCGCATCCGCTCAGGCTGCTGCGCGCGTGCCGCGAGTGGCCAAACGACCGCCGAACCAGCAATTCCTCTGATGAAGTCGCGTCGCCGCATTGCCTTCCCAAGACTCAGGACTGCGCCGACATCGGTTAAAGCAGCCAATTACAGCAGGGATTTGCGATCCGCGAAATGGGGTTCAATGATCAATTTGCACTGCCAATAATCTTGAGCCGCGCATGTCTGAGATGGGTTCAAAAGCGGACATCACGCCACGTCCGCTTCATGCTTTACCTCCGAAAGCAGACATCCATCCGAGCGACTGACATGTCCGCTTCGTGCCAACAGCGGACATCCGCCGCTTGCTCTACTCCCATGATGGATCACGGGCTGGCCTCAAGAGCCACTGAAACTGGCTCGCAGCACGGGAACGGTGGGAGAATGCAAGCGGTTTGCTAACGGACTTTGGCGTTCGGCTCCGCGCGGCTATAATCAGAAAATGACCAGCCAGAATGTTCACGCCAACGCTAAACGACTCGTCAAGGCTCTAATCGATAGGGCAAATCTCGATGCACCTGATGGTAGGATTAATCAGGTAGCGGCGCAAACGGGATTAAAGGAGAACGAAATAGGTCCCGCGATTAAATACGCCAAGGCGCAGGG
>JBEVFG010000291.1:0-8466 GCA_040512415.1 Pseudolabrys sp.
CGGTGATCGTCGACCACATGCTGATGGTGCCAGCAGGCAAAGGCGTGAACGAGCCGAATTTTCATGCGCTGCTGAAGCTGGTCGGCGAGGGCCACGCGCATGTGAAAGTTTCGGCCGCCTATCGGCTTTCGGACCGATTCCCCGACTATCCCGACGCGAAGCCATTCCACGACGCGCTGCTGCGCGCCAATCCGGAGCGGTTGATGTGGGGCACCGACTGGCCGCATCCGTGGGTCTCCGCCGAGGCGATGCCGGACGAGGGACATTTGTTGGATTTGTTCACGGAGTGGACGCCCGATGAAGCAGAGCGGCGGAAAATCCTGGTGGAGACGCCGGCACGATTGTTTGGAAACTAGGCCGCCTTCGCCCAAAGCTGCTTTGACGCCCGCCGCGCGCCCTCGACCAGCGACTGAAGCTTGAGCCAGACGATCTTGGTGTCGACCTGCACGCGACCGGCGAAAGTACCGAAGCCGCAGTCGACGCCAGCGACGACATTCTCACGCCCGACCACGCTTCCGAAATTCAGGATGCGATCGGCCACCACTTCCGGATGCTCGACGACGTTGGTCGTGGAATCGATCACGCCCGGAATGATTTTCTTGCCGGCAGGCAGGTTCACGTCGCGCCAGACCTTCCATTCGTGCTCGTGGCGCGCGTTCGCCGCCGGGAAGGAAACCGCATGCGGGCGGCCCGACAGCACGATGTCGATAATGTCCTTGATCTCGACGTCGGTGTGGTGCGGCGCCATCGTCGAGCCCCAGCACACATGCATGCGCATGCGCTCGGGCGGCAGGTCGCGCACCGCGCGGTTGAGCGCAGCGACATTGACGGAGATGATCTTGCGGTAGTCGGCGAGCGGCAGATTGGGGTAGACCATGTGCCGCAGCATCGCGAGGTCGGGGCAATCGAGCTGGAGGATGAAGCCGGCCTCAACGATCGCCTGGTATTCGCGCCGCATCACATCGGCAAGCGCGTAGATGTATTCCTCGTCGGTCTTGTAGTGGCTGTTCTTGAGATAGCGCGCGATCTGGCCAGGGGAGGGCGAGGTCATGAAGATGTCCTCGGCCTTTGCGCCCTGCAGCGCCGCTTTCGCAAGATCGATGTCGGCCTGCGCTGCCGGCCAGTCCTTCCACGCGACCGAGCCGTTGCAGGCGGGGCGGTGCTGGAACGGCGATGCGAAATGCTTGAGGATTTCCGCAAGCTCCGGAAATTCCGGCTCGCCGGTGCCCATCGGCGGCGCGCTTTCGCCTTCGTAGCCGGTCAGCCGCTTGAGTACGTGCACTGTGTAGTCGGTGCGGCCCTGCTCGCCGTCATTGATGATATCGAGCCCACATTCGACCTGCTTGCGCACGACGCCGGCAACAGCCTCGCGCACGGCGGCCTGCAGCTCGGCACGGTGCGTACCGGGGCTTTTCTCTTCGGCGATCATCTGCTCCACGACTTTTGCCGTGCGTGGCAAGCTGCCGGTATGGGTGGTGAGAATACGCTCGGCCATGGCTTTGTCGCGCTCAGAAGCCGCGCATCACCTCGGCAACGTGCTCGACATAAGGCGGTGACGCAAAGCAGTGGCCGACCAGCTTGCGCCACTCTTGGAAATCCGCGGACTCGCGGAAGTCCTTGGTGTGATTCTCCACAGCTTCCCACTGCACGAAGAGCCGGTAACGCTGCGGCATCTCGTGTGAGCGCTGCAGGGTCATGGATTTGCAGCCTTTGGCCCGCTTGAAGATCGGCGCGGCTTTCTTCACGCCGCTTTCGAACTCGGTTTCCATGCCGGGCTTCACGTCGATCTGCGCGATTTCAAGGATCATGATTGGATTTCCGCTGGCGGTGGGAACGTCAAAGGCGCGGCATTATGGTCTGCGCTTTCTGCAGTGAAAAGAGACAAGTCGAGTGGGCGATGGCCTACTCCGCGACCAGCCCCACAACGTAGAGCGGCCCCCCTACGCCCGCGCGTATTTTCCGCGGCCGAAGAAGCGATCCTTCTGGTCGTCGCTCGCCTTGTCGCGGACCGATTTAAGCGTGGGCAGATGCGCGAGCGCGCGTTTGACCGCATCGCGCCCGGCGATCTTGTCGGCCCAGGCCTTTATCGTCGGATATTTGGCGGGGTCGATGGCAAGCAGCTCGAAATTGCGCAGCCACGGCCACGCCGCGATGTCGGCGATGGTGTACTCGCTGCCGGCAACATAAGGCCGCGTGGCCAGTCGCTCTTCATAGAGGTCGAACAGTTTGATCACCTGCGTGCGGTAACGCTTGGCGCTGTAGTCGTGGCCGGGACCGGCGAACTTGCTGAAATGAACGTGCTGGCCACTCATCGGGCCGACATTGGCTACCTGGAGCACAAGCCACTGCAAGGTGTCGTAGCGGGCGACCGGCTCGTGCGGGATGAACTTCCCGGTCTTCTCGGCGAGGTAGACCAAAATCGCGCCAGACTCGATCACCGTATATGGCTTGCCTCCTGGCCCGTCGCTATCGACGATCGCAGGCACTTTAAGCAGAGGGTTGATCTTGGCGAATTCCGGTGAGAACTGTTCGCCGGCCCACACATCGACCGGCTTGATGTTGTAATGCAGCCCGCATTCCTCGAGCATGATGAAAATCTTCTGCACGTTCGGGCTGGTCAGCGCGTAAAAGTCGATCATGAGGATTGTCTCTTACCTTGCGGCCGCGGACTGCGGCGGTTCTCTATAGACGAATGAATGCGGGTGCGGCTAGCGGCCTGCTCGGCGTCGCGCCGGCTCTCGGCGAGCGCGGCCGCCGCCTTTCGCAGGCACGCGGGGCACAGGCAGTCCTCGATCGCGGCCTTCGTCATCGGCAGCCGGTAGGGCTCGGCGGCGCACCAGCAATTGGCTGAAAGCCCACAATCGAAAGAGGCTCCGCAGCGGGCGCAGGCAATGCGGCGAGGCGCGGGTGTCGTCATGCGGCCAGCCTGCGCGCGGCCGAGGGCCAAGGCAAGATTGTCATAAAGGCGAGGGCAAATCCGTGTATGGCCGGAGCATGCCCTTCGTTTGGCCGATCGACGGTATCGGACAATCCATGTACGGCCCGACCATGACCTTCGGTTGGTCGATCGACGTTATCGGAATTGCAGGCGCGACGCTCACCACGCTGTGCTGGCTGCCGCAGGCCCTCAAGGTTATACGTGAAAAGGAAACGCGCGCGTTATCGTTGCCGGCGACCGCAGCGTTCACAGCAGGCGTCTGTCTTTGGCTCGTCTATGGACTTGCCATCGAGGACTGGCCGCTTATCGGCTCAAACGCGGTGACATTTGCGCTCATGCTGCCGATTCTTGCGATGAAGCTCAGGTACGGATGAGTTGTGTTCACTCTGCTCGTGAACGTCCGCTGTGCGCCGATCGTGTGACCTTGTGCCGGTGCAATCGGGTGTATCTGGTAATCACCTCGCGGCAGTCCGGGGTGAGCCGGTTTCTGTTTTCCACCAGGCACTGAAGCACATTGTTGCGATCCGGAATGGCGGACCAGCAGACTCTGAATGCATCTCCAATGCACGCCTGTCGTTCTTCAGCTGTTTCAGCCGAAACGGTCCAGCCCGACGCAACGAGTGTCAGAGCAGCCGCGATTGGACAAAGTGATTTCAATGCTGCCTCCCCAAATCCCCGGAGGTCATCATAGGGGCCCGCTCGTGCCGCTCTATGGGAGATGCGCAACAGTGCACAGGATTTGTCGCACAGAAAGTTCCAGCTCCAAGATGCGCGCGGCCACCATGGACTACTCGTGCTCGGTTTGCAGTGACTACACTCCCTCGCGCACCATGGTATGGTTCCACCCATAAAAACCTGAAGGCTTAAGGGGAGGGGACGATGGGAGGACGAACGATCGCGGCTCTGCTTGCCCTGCTTGCAGGCATCAGCGGAGCACAGGCGCAGGACTATCCGACAAAAACGGTGACCGTGATCGTGCCGTTCGCTGCCGGCGGGCCGGCCGACGTCACCGGGCGCATCGTTGCCGACATCTTCACGCGCCATCTCGGCCGGCAATTCGTGGTCGAGAATGTCGGCGGTGCGGGCGGCACTGTCGGATCACTGCGTGCCGCGCGCGCCGCTGCCGACGGCTACACACTTATCTCGGGCCATATGGGCACGCATGCGGCTGCGCCGTTCTTCTATCCCAATCTCGGCTACGACCCGCAGAAGGATTTCGAGCCGGTCGGGCTTATCGCCGAGCAGCCCGAGCTGCTCACGGTTCGCAAGGACTTCCCGGCCAACAATCTCAAGGAATTCATCGCCTACGCGAAAGCGAACGAAAGCAAGCTCAACATGGGGCACGCAGGCGTCGGCTCTGTGTCTCATGTCGGCTGTCTGCTTCTCAATTCGGCGATCGGCATCAAGCCGACCATGGTGCCGTTTACCGGCACCGCTCCTGTGATGAATGCGATCCTCGCGGGCCAGATCGACTACGACTGCGATCCGGTGCTCGGGCCGTTACCGCACGTGCTCGCAGGTAACGCCAAGGCGCTCGCTATCGCCGCAAAGAAACGCAGCCCGCTACTGCCGGACGTGCCGACATCCTATGAGCAGGGTCTGCCCGAGTTCGACTGCGCGCCTTTCTACGCGGTCTTTGCGCCGAAAGGCACGCCGCAGGCCGTCATAAACAAGTTGGCGGATGCTCTCAACAAGGGCTTGAGCGAGGAAGCCGTCCAGAAGCGGCTGGCTGCACTCGGCGCCGAGATCGCCGAACCCAACAGACGCGGGCCGAAAGCGCTTGCAGCCTTAGTCAAAAGCGAGGTCGATCGCCTGGCGCCGATCCTGAAGGCTGCGTCGTCGAAGTAAGCCCTCAGCGTCTGGCCGCCATGCAGGCCGACGTGCCTTCGAAGGCGCCCCAGGTCTTTTGGATTTCGTCTTTGTTCTCATTCTGGTTCTTTGTGCCTTCGGTCTGCTGGTGCAGGTGAATCTGAATCGGTGTCGAGAGCCACCAGCTCAACGAGATCGGCAGTGACTCTTTCTTCTTTTTGTCGCTGGCATCCTGATTGACATATTGCGGCCATACCCGAATGTGGGCCGAGTCATCGCCGCATTCGGATTTTGTCAGGACCCCGAGCACCGAATTGAGCTGCTGCACCGCAAGCCGGCCTCGACCATCCCGTGCGCTGGCGATCGCCTGAAGCGGGATCGAGACGTCGGTGAGGAAGGCTGCATCCGGAACGTCGATCTTGTTGATGATCGGGTTCTCGTCAGGGTCGTTGGAGATGATCAGCACAAAGGGCGCGAGCCCCGGCTGAACGGCATTGATCGCCACTGCAAGCTCCATCGCCGTGATCGCGCCGTAGTTCTCGATGTAGCCGCCGTCAACAATGCGGTCGACGACATTGTGCTTGGCATTGCGGACGGCGCCGGGCGGCGAAATCACCGGAAACCGCGCCGAATTTGTTGCCGCCGTGCTCAGGCGAACATCATCAAGGTTTTGTTTCTGAAAATTGAACGGGAATTTTTCCCGGACGTATTCCCACAGGAAAAACCGCTGAATTCTTGCCCAGAAATCGACATCGGTGTTGTCCGTCAGCAGCGTGTGAAACCGGGTCGCCTCCATGAAGATCGGACATTCCTCATCGGCGGGCGCCTTCGCAGGGGCCTCCTCGGTGACATAGGTCTGGCTGACGCGCGATTTCTTCTTCAGTTCATTCGCAGCTTCCCTTGGGCGCCCAGTCGGACAGCTGCGGATCATGTATTTTGGGTCCAGCACTGTCGTGATCAGCCGCTGGCCCGTAGCAGCTGATGCGCCATTGAGCAGGAGCAAAGGCAGCCACAGTCCATCGCGCGGCCGCAGGTCCATGAATGGGCACCGTATGTCGCCGGGACATCCGCTTTGCCAATCACCTTGCTTGATCCCCATGACATCCGCAAAGCGCAGCTCCCAGGAGCGTTCGAGCAGGGCCGCACGATCGCGCCACCAGCCGAACCTGATCGTGTCGTGGAAGGTCAGGCCGATCATGGTCGGGGTCAAAAAGTCGCCCGCCATCAGGGCCTCGAGGCAGTCTCGCCAATTATTGATTTTCTCGCCGTACCAGAGTGTCGGCGTAGGGTTGGCGCAGGGCTGCTTCGTTTCAGCGCCTGCGCGCGCGAATGCCGCAACGCTCATCGCGGCGCCGGGGGCGCTCCCGGACACCGCCGAGATTGCAAAGATGCGTTTGCGGATCTTGCTCGGGTCAAGCGCGCCGCCTTGCTGCGCGACGTGGCGGTCCGCCTGATCGAGCAGATCGCCGATCACACTCGCCGTGAAAAATCCGGCGCGGCTTGCCCCGCCTGAGCCGACAATGATCACCGGTCTGGGACAGGCACTCGGTTTTCCCCCGCAGTCATTCTCCTTCATCCAGAGATCGAGCGCCTGATTGAGCTTGATCGCCGACTTATCGACGGACCGTTTGAGCAGCGCATCGGCGTCGATGCGCCGGACGGAATGATTGTCGCCCAAAACAGCCGACAGCACGGCGATCACGAGTGCGGATGCAACAATCAGCGGCGCCCTGATCTGCCGCCCCAATCCTGACAGGAATGTCAGCAGCGGCAGCCAGCCGCCGAGAATCACCGGGACAGTCAAAGCACGCGGCAGCCATTCAGCCATTTGGTCCGCACCGAAGATGATAACCGCAGCGGAGAGCAGGAAAACGATGAAGAGGAGCAGCGGTCCGAGCGCCGGCTGGTTTCTGGATGCTCCACCAGCGGTTCTTCGGCCGTCGCCGCCCAGCCCGAGCGGCTGCAACAGCTCATTGACGATGCTAACTTTGGCCTCCGCGCGCTGGACCACGCCTGTTGCCATCAGATCCCGACGCTTCACCATGTAGACAAGGAATGCCGCGGCGACCGCCACGACAAGCGCATCGAAAATGCGCAGCCTGCACGTGATGGCCGCAATCACGTCTTTGTCTTCAATGTGCGGCAGGTTGAAGATTGATCGCTCCGAGGCGATCAGGACCACGGCGAAAGGAATGAGTCCGAGCAGGCGAGGGACCCACCTTTCAAAGCTACCCAGATAGGTCCAAACGCGCGGATCGGCGTATGCACGAAACCGCATGTCGGTATCGAGAAGCAGCCTTGCCGCATAGTGCGTCGTGGCTGCCCAGACGGTGGTCAGCAGCACCAGAAATACAGCAATGCGGACATAACTATCAGCAAACTCTGTAAACAGGTCCTGAGCTTGAGGTGTGTAGTCGAGGATCAGGAAACCGACGATCACCGCGCAAAGCGGCACGCGCACGATCCAGAGGACCAGCGCAAGATCGAGGCATCTCTGCCAGCACTGCGCGATGCAATCGCGCCAGCGCTTCCATCTCGCCTTTTTGTCGCCTGCAGCCATGATCCCCCCACGGGTGGGCTCTTCGAACCTCCGGTGCGGTGGATTCAAAGAGCACGAAGCTGAACGACTGGGCTTCGAGGAATTCGAAGTTTAATTCAAATATCAATCCCGCGCGCCGGCCGGTGTGAAGTATGTCACAGGGATGCAGTTTTACGGTACGTCTCCGGCGCCGACATATCCCCCGATCTTCCAGTCGCCGGCCTCCTTCACATAGCAAAGCTGATCGTTGCCGATCGGCGCGACTGAGTCGACCGAAACGAACCCCGTCTTGCCAGAGGGCGTGACGACACGCAGAAAAGTCGGCGCGTTCGAGGCGTTCTCGCTAGCGATGCGCACGAAAACAGAACCGAGCTTCTCGATCACTGGCGCATTTGCCTGTGGCGTTGCACGTACTTCGATGTCAGCGGAGACGGGATAGCCCCAGTCACCGAAGTCCGTCTTGGTTGACGCGAGCAGGTCGTTGAAAGCCTTGCTGTCGAAAGCCGGGTCGGCAGGTGCGCAAATGGCATTTTTGCGATTCGGCAAAGGGGCGCCCGTCGGATCGTCGGCAAAGCTCGCGAGCATGTCCCAGCCGGCGCCATCCTTGTTCTTGAGACCGAGAGCCGCGGCCAGATTGTCGATGCCGGATCTTCGCTTGTCCGCTCGGTCACCTTTCTCGCCGATCCAGAAGAATCCCTGCCCGACGACAAGCTTTGCCAGAGCGGAGCGATCCTTTTGTTGTGCCACTTCGCCCAGTTGATTGCGCAATGCCTCGAGAGCCGCGTCATTTATCGCTTGCGGGGCTGTCACGGTAACCGGCTTGTATGGTGCCGGCTTTGCAGGTTGCGGTTGGCCGCGCTGTTGATTTTGTGCCGTCACCGCTGATGAGAACGCGAGGATGCAGGCTGCAACGAGGGCTGTCTGACGAAGAACGTGCATCGTGTCGCTCCCCGTTTTTTTTTCGGGCGCGTACCGGCGCTGACGTGAAGTCACGACGGAAATCTATCACAGTCGGGTGCGCAGGGGAGATGCAGGGCGGACCTTGTCCGTCAAAAATATGCGGTCCCGACGACAGGTTCAGTCAGCGGGACCGCAGGAAGGGGCAACGCAGGGGACGCAACAGCTGACGGAGCAGCGCACTCCTATCTTGGGGTCATGACACGACGGTGACAGACTTTTT
>JBEVFG010000292.1:0-5402 GCA_040512415.1 Pseudolabrys sp.
AGGTATATAGTCCTAGGATGGTTCGTCGGAATTCGACGCACGTGAGTGTGAAACATCAAATCGGACAGTCTGCGCCAGAGCCGCAGCAACCTGAGATCGACGGTTTTCGTGCACAACATCTCGTTCTAGGAGAGCGGGAGGTTGCAACAGAGGCTGGCCGTACAAAAGTCATCGTCGACGACAATGAAAGTCCACTGGCTTGGCTTGCCCGGCGACGCGGGCGTGACGGCCGGGTGATGATCGAGTCGCACCAGCTGCAGGCCGGTGAAAGGCTGTGCGCCGAATTCACCCGTGCGCATCTCATGCCGCGAACAACTTCGAATTGGTCGAATCCGATCCCGTCCGACCGCCGATCAGGCGGTCATCACGCGAGCTTTTTGCCGGATACCGTCATTGCCGCCCGTCAACGCGTGCATCACGCGCTTGATGCGGTCGGTCCGGAATTTTCCGGTCTGCTTGTCGACGTATGCTGCTTTTTGAAAAGGCTCGAAGTAACCGAGCGTGAGCGCGGCTGGCCGGCGCGCTCGGCGAAGATTGTGCTGCAGCTCGCGCTTGAACGCCTCGCCCGACATTACGGCTATGCCCCAAGTACAAGCGGTCGCGCTCGCTCGCCGGTGCGCACGTGGCTTGCTGATGACGTGGCGTTCGGCGTTGACTGACTGTGGCTATGCTACGGCAGCCAAAGCTGCGCCGGCTTCGGTGCGGATCCGCTGCATCATCGAACGCAAGCCGTTTGAACGTTGCGGTGTGAGGTTTTCCCGCAGACCAATCCGGTCGAACAGCACCAGAGCGTCGATGTCCAGAATTTCCCGTGCGCTCTTGCCGGAGTACAGCGCGAACAATATCGCGATCAGGCCGCGCACGATGTGGGCGTCACTATCGCCTTCAAACGTGAGCACCGGCCCCGAAGACCCGTTGGGTTTTACATGTGTCAGAAGCCAGACCTGACTGGCACAGCCTTGGACTTTGTTCGCTTCAGAGTGGGCGCTCTCGGGCAAAGGTGGCAGCGTGCGCCCAAGCTCGATGACGTAGCGGTAGCGGTCGTCCCACTCCTCGAGTAGCGCGAAATTCTCGACGATCTCATCAATAGCCGTCATAGCGCACATATATACGCTCGCGCACCGCGCCGCCAATAGATTGGCAGGTGCCGAGTGCGACGAAACCGGCCTGAATTGGGGTGTTTATGCCGCTGGGCCGTTGGCGCGCGCTTCGCGCCGGGGCGGCAATGGGACCGGGGCGCGCCAGGCTGGTGCCATGTCGCTCGGGGTCAACGTGCCCTGACCGCCAGCCGCCTTGTTGTCGGCCTTTTCCGGCGCTGCGGATTTTTCACGCAGCTTCGTGACGAACTCATAGAGCGTCCGTGCGCCCGCCTCGGCCTTGTGACCAAGGGCGACGGCGACCTTGCCGCCTGTAACGCAAGCATCGGGTTGGCGTTCGCAGAAGCCCCGAACATCGGAAACGGCCGCGCTTGCGAATGTCACGGCTTCCGAAGCGTCAATCTGGGCATCCGGTGACGTCGATTTGGTGCCGCTTGGCAGCAGCACGCAAACAACGCACAGCCAAAATGCCACTCGCAGAAGAAAGAACATGACCCTACCCGTAACGATCCCCGGCAGCCATTACGCTGCCTTTGAGACAAACCGTAGCAGACAGCACTGAAACTGTTGTTCGAAATGCAACGAGCTTTTTGGACAAACTCGAAGCGAATTTTCATAAAAATTGAAATACTCGCGACTGCAACAAATTTCGCACACGCATGTTCCGCTCCCGTTTATCAGGCTTTCGCGGACTGCCGACATGGTTACCGGACCGGTAAGAATTGGCTGCAGCTGGCCCGTGCATTACATGATAGCAACTGAAATTTCACCATGACCGGCGAATAGCCGACCAACCGTCCTCAAGGAGGCGTGGGCGGTGTTGATACGGCATTGCCATGCCCGGCCTTTAGCCTTCGCTTAATCGCCTTTGTCCTAAGGTCCGCGCGAGATAGGGGCGCGTCCGCTTGCCGTGACGTGACAGGGACGGTGAGTTTTCTCTCGCCAGTACGAAACTACGTCGACGCTTTGGTGCCTGTCGCCGCGCAACAGGATGCCCTTACGGCTGCGCGTTATCGTGCTTTTATTTTGCTGCGCTTGATGGGAAGCCTCGCTGCGCTCGCAAGTCTTCCAGTCTATCTGGTTTTGCGCGGCGTGCCGAATGAAATTGAAATCGTCATTTTCTCCTGGCTCGCCACTCCGATTCTCATCGTCTACTTTCTGGTTCGCACCGGACGTTACGAGACCGCACACATTCTATCTTCGCTGTCGTTGAGCGCGCTCATTGTACTCGTCGCGTTTTTCGCGGGCGGCATTGGGTCATTTGCAGCGATCTGGCTCGTCGTCGTGCCCCTTGAGGCGGCACTATCCGGATCGCGCCGGGTCGTGTTGATTTCGGCCACGTTTTCGATGGGCGCGGGTCTGTTGCTGCTGATGCTCGGCATGGCCGGACTTATCCGGCCGAACAGCGTGGATATGCACGAGCCTCTTGCCGCACTCGCGATAGTTTCTGCGTTGCTATATGCGACGGGTCTGGCGTTTGGTGCCGTGTGGCTCGTTCGTATAGGTGCCCAGCTGCTCGGCGCAGAGGAAAATCGCTATCAGCTTTTGGTCGGGAACATGACGGATGTTATTGTCCGTTGCAGGAAAGGCGGCTCAGTCATTTTCGCTTCGCCGGAGGCTGAGCCGCTGTTCGGCATTCCCATCGCCGAACTTGCAGGCAAAGAACTTTTCGAGCGCGTGCATGTTACCGATCGGCCTGCCTTTCTGGCCACACTTGCCGATGCGGCGCGTTCGGGTGACGTGCGCTCGCTCGAATTTCGTATCCAGCGGAATGTCGGAGCGGGACGCCCCGGCCAATTTGTCTGGGTCGAGATGCGGTGCAGGCCGTTGGAATGCGCGCCGACCGGACGTGAAAAAACAGACCAAGATGTCGTGGCAGTCCTCCGCGATATCAGTGAGCGAAAGACCCAGGAAGAGGCGCTCGAAACGGCCCGACTCGAATCCGAGCGGGCGAGTGCAGCCAGAACCCGCTTCGTCGCCACCATAGGTCACGAGCTCCGCACGCCCCTGAACGCGATCATCGGCTTTTCCGATATGTTGACAAACAGCGCTCTCAAAATCAGTGCATCTGACCAGGTCGAATATGCGAAATTGATCAACGGTTCTGGCCGCCATCTTCTTTTTGTCGTGAACGGCATGCTCGACGCTTCAAAGATTGAAGCCGGCCACTTCGAGCTTGCCCGGGAGAGATTCCTGCCGGGGCCGGCGATTGAGAATTGCGTCGATTTACTGGCTTTGCAGGCGCGGGAAGAGGGCATCGAGCTTAGGCTGCGTCTTGCCCAGAATCTGCCCGAAATTGGAGCAGACAAACGCGCTTTCAGCCAGGTCCTCATCAATCTCATCTCAAATGCGGTCAAGTTCACGCCACGCGGAGGATGCGTCACCATTGGCGCATCATGCGACGGATCAAATTTGGTCGTGACGGTTGAAGACACGGGTGTCGGAATCGAACAGCATGATCTTGCGCGTCTGGGAGAAGCTTTCTTTCAGACGAGCTCTTGCCACGACCGCAGACATGATGGGGCGGGGCTCGGACTATCGATCGTCAAGGGCCTGGTCAAGCTGCATGACGGCGAGGTCGATATCCGCAGCCGGGTCGGCGAGGGAACGCGGGTGACGGTCCGATTGCCTATCGGTCAAAGCAGCGACTGGACGCCGACCGAAGCGGTCAAACTCGTGACGGAAAGTCACCGAGGCAATTTGCACGTCTCAAATGATTGGGTGAGGAAAAGTGCGTAGACGATCATCCCGCAGGGGTTCCGCAAGTTTCGATAGTGCAGGCCGCATCGCTGCGGCGATCGCACAGCATCCGCGCGAATTTGTCGCGATGGTGATGTCGACGGTCGCCATTTTCACTATCGTCACTAATGCGCTGTTTCTGCAAAAAGGTCCGCATCCGGCGCCGATATTTGCAGCCCGTCCGTTGCTCCAGCAGGAAGCAACATTGCCGCCACGCCTCTCGGGCACGTCGTCTCATATTGGGTCGGATTTGGCAGCTCAGGCCCGTGTCCAGCTGATCGCAAATATCCAACGCGAACTGAGCCGCAAGGGCTTTTATGACGGGCCGGCTGATGGAATTTGGGGCTCGAAAACGGACGCCGCGGCCCGCGATTTCCTTCAGGCTTCCGGCTTGAAGGTCAATCCGGAAGCAAACGAGAACCTGCTCCGCGCGATATCAAGCTACGTCGCGAAGCCGGTGGCTGCCGCAGCCGCGCCGAGCCCGCCGGCAACGGACCCCATCGCGAAATTGATTGCGCCATCCAAGCGCATCGTGTCGATACAGCGCGCTCTCGCCGATTTCGGGTACGGACAGATCAAGGCAACCGGCCTGTATGATCCGGAAACGCGCAGCGCAATCGAGAAATTCGAGCGCGACCATCGTCTGCCGGTGACCGGCCAGATTTCCGATCGGTTTGTGCGCGAACTTGCCGCTATGACTGGGCGCCCGCTGGAGTGAATGGCCTCGCTACAGTCGCTCGTGCTACTGAAGCCGATGCGCTTGAAAACCGGAATTTGGGTGGCCGCCTATCTGCGCCGGTGTAATGTCGAGGGCGTTTTTGCTGCCGTACGCCGGCATGGCGCCGAAGAAGCTGGCGCCATTTTTGTCAAAATAAATCGGCTGGACGGCACCTGCGCGCTGTACGGTCCGGCCCCGCAGTCCGCGTTCGACGAGGCTCAGCCGGCCGATCGGCTGTTCGTCGTGCTTGTTGGGCGCGATAGGCCGGCAGCTGAAGCAGATATCGAGGTACGCCTGACGAAGGAAATACGTTTTGACCCGGATCTTTGGATCATCGAGGTTGAAGACCGCGCCGGCCGAAATTTCCTCGACAACGTTGTGCAGTAGCGCCTTCTACCGTTCGTTGATCTTGACCCGTCCGGATTGCGCGTTCTGCCGTACGCCGGCGTGCGTTATTTCCGTGCTGGACGAGCGCGCGCCGCGGCGTTCATCGTCCCAATAAACAGTTTCATGTTTCGCATGCGGCCGGGCGGGATTGGCCTGCCAAATGGTCAGCATGTGCTCAGCGGCGGCTGAACTCAGCTCGCCGTAAAGCTGGCACAGCTCGAAAATACGAGGGACGGATTGGCCGACGACAGGATTGAGGAAAGGCAGGATTCGTTGCAGCACGTCCGTTTTCATGCCGAGGACTTTCGCCGCGACGATTACGGGTTCTCCTGAGTTATCGAATGAAATTCGTTCGGCGAGCCCCCGGCTGATATTGAGAGCACGCGCTAGGATGCGGCTGAACTCGGAGGGATTTCGTCGCAGCGCCGCGCGTTCGAGGCGCCTGACTAGTTCTCCTTCAG
>JBEVFG010000293.1:0-2972 GCA_040512415.1 Pseudolabrys sp.
GAAATCGCCGAGCCAGCTCTTGCCGACTACACAATAGAGAGTCTTGCGGTGTGGCTCGGCGTCGAACTGACCGGCCGGCACTCGGCTGCAGGCGATGCCTTGGTAACTGCACGTATTTTTTCCGCACTGGTCCCAAAACTTCGCGAGCGCGGAATTCGAACGCTCGCCGAGGCGACCCGCGCGTGCAGCTCTCTGACCAAAGTGTTAGACGAGCAACACCGTGCGGGTTGGGCTGATACATCAGAATCACCCGCCCGCCGCGACATCGAGCGGACACTCGGACGCATCGACAGCTATCCCTATCGCCATCGCGTGCGCGACGTCATGCGCGCGCCGGCGAAGTTCGTTGATTCTAATGCGCCGCTTAGCCAAGCGATGAAAAAAATGATGGATGACCGTGTTTCATCGTTGTTTGTACAGCTGGCACAGAGCAGCGAATCGAAAATTCGTGCCGAAAACGTCGGCATCATTACCGAAAGGGATCTCTTGCGCGCGAGTGCGAAACAAGGCAGCGAAGCGCTCACTCGCCCCGTCAGTCAGTTCATGAGCAAGCCGCTCGCGGTGATACCCGGTGATGCCTTCATTTACCGCGCGATCGGTCGAATGAGCCGCCTTGCAATACGTCATCTGGGGGTCATTGACGAAGGCGGGAACGTGATCGGGGCGTTGTCGGCCCGCGACCTGCTGCGGCTGCGGGCAAGTGAGGCCGTATCGCTCGGAGATGAAATCGACGAAGCCCGCGATGTCGGCACACTCGCCGCAGCATGGGCCAAATTGCCTCACGTTGCGGAATCGTTGATTGCGGAAAGTGTCAGCGCTCGCGACGTCGCCGCTGTGATCTCGCGCGAGCTCGGCGCTGCCACCCGCCAGGCCGCTGTCATTGCCGAAAAACGAATGAGAGAAGAAGGTCATGGGGAGCCTCCGTGCGCCTACGCAGTAGCCGTGCTTGGGTCGGCGGGGCGAGGAGAAAGCCTGTTGGCCATGGACCAGGACAATGCCCTGGTCTTCGACGAAGGAGCACCCGGGGAATCCGAAGATGCCTGGTTTGGAAAGTTAGGCATCCACATCGCCGACATTCTGCACGAGATCGGCGTGCCCTATTGCAAGGGTGGTGTGATGGCCAAAAACCCAGCTTGGCGCGGGCCGATGTCCACGTGGCGCGATCGCATCAAGCAGTGGATAACAGTTGCAAGATCTGACCAGCTGCTGTCGGTTGATATTTTCTTCGATATGCGCCCGGTGCACGGTGACAGCCGATTGTGCCTGCGCATCTGGCAAGAAGCATTCGACATCGCACGCAACGATTTTGGTTTCGCAAAATTGCTGACCGAAAATGCGGGAAACGTCGATGCGGGCCTTGGACTATTTGGCCAGTTCAAAACCAAGGACGGACGCATCAATTTGAAGAACGCCGGGCTGTTCGGAATTGTAAGCACCGCCCGGGCGCTCGCCATTTGTCATCATGTCGTGGAACGTTCGACGCCCGTGCGGCTGCAGGGCATCAAGGCGCTTGGCATTGGCGGCTCTCATGACTTGGATGCAATGGTCCAAGCGCAGGACACCTTCCTCAGCCTGTTGCTGGCCCAACAACTCGAAGATATCGCGCAAGGCAGGCCAACGTCGAACGCGGTTGCTGTGAAGCGTCTTTCTTCAGACGAGCGCAGTCACCTGCGCTCCGCGCTCGAGGCTGTTCAACATCTTGGCGAGCTCGAGCGCGATCTCTTGTTCCGCAGCTAAAGCTCCCAGTCGCGGTGAAATGTCGGAAAGTACTTCAGGAGCGGGATCCAACAATCATATACGACTTTCGGCGTAGAACGCCGCGTTAATAATCTGGAAAATAAGGAGAATTCCGTCTGGCATCGCGAGATTGCATGACTTGTGAACTACTTGCACTGGAGGTGAGGCAGGAGCATTAGTTTGTTCATGGTGGCGGGCACGCCGACCAAGCCAAAGGACCATTCTGGTTGACTGAGTCCGTACAATATCGGCTGGTGATCGCTGACGATCATCCACTTTTTCGCGGTGCGCTGCGCGAAGCCGTGGCAGGTTTGCTCGAGCGGGTAGACATCGGTGAAGCAGGCACATTCGACGAGCTCGTTGAACTGCTCGAGCGCGGCGGCGATGTCGATCTCGTTCTTCTCGATTTGACTATGCCCGGGGCACGCGGGTTCTCCGGCTTGATGTATATGCGTGCGCAATATCCAAGTGTCCCCGTGATTGTTGTCTCGGCCAATGACGACCCCGCCGCCATACGCCGCTGCATGGAATTTGGCGCATCGGGTTTCATACCGAAGACGCTCGGTGTCGAATCCATGCGCGGAGCAATTTCGCGGATCCTCGGTGGCGGCGTCTGGACGCCGCCGGACGTCGATCTTGCTGGTGGATCTGATGCGGAAGCGGCGGAGTTGATGACGCGGATGGCAACGCTGACGCCCCAACAAGTGCGCGTGCTGATGATGCTGTCGGAAGGGCTTCTCAACAAGCAAATCGCCTACCAGCTCGGCGTATCGGAAGCGACAGTGAAGGCCCACGTTTCCGCGATTCTTCAGAAGCTCGGCGTTGAAAGCCGGACCCAGGCCGTCATCGCGGCGGCAAAAATCGAAGCGGGCCAGTGGCCGCAGAGCGTGGCAATCGAAAGCTGATCGTTTTTATTCGGCAGCAGCAACGCGCAGCACGCGCCATTGCGCCAGCAGCGCGCGCAATGCCGCCGGCTTGAGCGGCTTGTGCAGCACCTGAACGCCCTCCCTGCGAGCCGCCTCACGGACATCAGGGGAGCGATCCGCCGTAATCAGAATGGCGGGTAAGTCGCCGAGCCGGCGCCGCAGCGCGATGATCGCTTCGATGCCGTTGCCCTGATCCAGGTGATAGTCGACCAGCAGGCCGTTCGGAATGTTCGTTCCGTCGGACACGACGTCGAGCGCGAGCGCCAGGCCTGGCGCCTTGATCACGTCGCAGCCCCAGCCGCGAAGCAG
>JBEVFG010000294.1:0-5004 GCA_040512415.1 Pseudolabrys sp.
CGGCCCGAGGCGCCACCTCCCCACAATCTCAGCCGCGGCGTGATCGAGGCATCGATCGCCAAAGCCGGCTTTCAATTGTGGCGGATGAAAAAGAAATCGAAAAAGAAATAGAGAAGCGGGCGCCTGCCAGGGTCCTGCCTTGGTTCCTATTTGACCTTCGCGCCGGTGCGGCGGATGCTTTTTATCGCCAGCGGGGCGCGTCCCGATTTCTCGGCGATGTCCCGGTCCTGCTCGATGATGAAGCCGCGCGCGGGCTCGTCCTTCTCCAGGCCGCTAAGCAGCTCCGCCGGCACGCGCCGGTTGGAGCGCTGCGAGCCGTCCTCATAGACGACATCGAAAAACACGAATTCGTTTTTGGGCCTGCTGCCCGGCTTCGTCGCCATGCCGCTCTCTACCCTAAAAGAAACGCCAGCGCGACTGCGCTGGCGTTAATGTCTATGTGGAACGGAGCTTAGACCGCTTGCAGATTTGCGGCAGCGGGCTTGCCGCTGCGCGAATCGTTCTGCACCTCGAACGAAAGCTTCTGGCCTTCATTGAGGTTGGTCATGCCGGCACGCTCGACCGCCGAAATGTGAACGAACACATCGGGGCCGCCGCCGTCCTGAACGATAAAGCCGAATCCCTTTTGGGAGTTGAAGAATTTAACGGTACCTGTGGCCATCGAAGGCCTCCTTGTAAAAACGCGCAAACGCGTTGTTCCCCATGCGAACCATTCGCATGGGTCCTCATCCGGGATTTTGCGTGTCTTGGGAAAGGGCCGTTAAGCCGAAATAACAAGTTCAGGCGCAATCGCGAACCGGGGTTATATAGCGATGCGGGGCCCGCATTGCAATCATGCGTGCCCAAGTCTCGTAAACAGGCCCGGTAAACGGCAGGGAACCGGCGCGGCGACGCTACTTCTCGTCTTCGTCCGGCTTGAAACCGCGGAAGGCCCAGCCGGCGACCAGCCCGAACAGCATCAGCGCGACCGGCGGCCCGAACAGCAGCACGGGGACCGCGAGCACCTCGTGCATGTCGCGGAAGCCCCTGCTGATGCCGTAGATCATCAGCCAGAGCACCCAGCTCATGATCCAGGCGCCGGAGGCCAGCAGCCAGACGCGGAAAAATCCGCGCCGCCAGTTCACCTGCGTCTTGCTGCTCGACGCGCCGCTGATGACGTTGCGGCGGGGCATTCCGAAATGGGGCATCGCATGTTCCCGGCATTAAAAATCGAAACGGAGCCGCACGGCCGCAACCGGCCATAGCCCCGCAGGTTCCGCCCGGCCGCCAACGCAACGGCCACTAACGCAATGGCCAGTAACGTATGTGGCGCGGCGCCGTTCCCGCAGTGCCGCATCGCTGCGACGCGGATTGCGGGGGCAAAATCCCCCGATCGCGCAGGCGCGATCCGGGCTGCGGCGTGAATTTCCGCAGTGCCGCATCACACTACCGTAAGCTTTTGCGGTTTCCTAGGAACGGATGGCGCGGCTTTCGGTTGGCCTAATAAACTGGCGTTTATGTGAGTGTTCGAAATGAGCCGGACCGAGCAATATCTGAATCTGGCCGCCGAAGTGCGGGCCAGGGCCGAGCAGGAGGACAGTCCCATCCTGAAAGCGGAATGGGAGAACCTGGCCGAGACCTATGTGCGGCTCGCCGAGCAGTCCGAGGGCGCACCCAACGCGTCGACCTATGACCCAATCCAGGACATGCTCAACCGCGCGCAGCCGAAACAGAAGAAGAGGTGAGGGCGCAAGCTCTCTTCCGCTCGTCCCCGCGAAAGCGGGGACCCAGGGCCGCTTGTTGCAGACGCAGAATATTTCGCCCTGGATTCCCGCTTTCGCGGGAATGAGCGGAGGTTGGTCTACGCGCGCCTACTGCACCATCGCCCTGATGCGGTCAGCCGAGGTGCCGTATTTCTCCACCAGCCAGATCAGGTCGCCGATCGAGATCCGCAGCTCGTTGGCCCAGTAGGTGAGCTCGCGCTCGTCGTTGATGTTGATCTCGCCAGGGTCCTGCGGGATCCATTTGTCCGCCCGGCGCGTGTCCGCCCGGCGCGGCAAGGAATCGAAATAGGGATTGTATGTCATTGTCATTACGCGCTCGTTGCTTTGCACCGCAAAGGGGCGCACCGCGGCCCGTCCGGTCTCCCCGTGGGGCCGCGTCATAGGCGCGGCCCCATCGTGTGTCCCATTTTCATGGGGATGCCTCGCCTGGGTTTCGGATCGGGTGAGCCGAACCGCTCGGGCGATCACGCCTCAGAAACACGTGAGCGTGCCGGCCGTTCCTGTTCCGGCCGCGCGGCACGAGCGATGCCCAGGGGCTTCCCATGCCAAAACCGCGTGGCTTCCTCTTTGCGGCGCAGGCTCGCGCAACATCCCCGCACATCCCGGCGGTCCGACATGGGTATACCCAATGCGGCGTTACTACGTGCGCAAGTCGGCTAAAGCCGACTTGCGATGGGGATTCAGCGGGTGAGGGGCTTGTGCCTGCAGCAGCCCCGGAACCAAAGTTCCATCTCCTGCGTTCCTTGCTCGTACACATTCGGGAGGCGACCCATGAGCGTTCTCTGGCTGATCATCATCGGTTTCGTTGCCGGCATCATCGCGAAATTCCTGCACCCCGGCTCCAACGAGCCGGCGGGCTTCATCCTCACCACGGCGCTCGGCATAGCCGGCGCTTTCGTTGCCACCTATCTCGGCCAGGCGCTCGGGTGGTACCAGGCGGGCGAGGGCGCCGGCCTGGTCGGCGCCGTTGTCGGCGCCATCATCGTGCTGGTGGTGTGGAGCTTCTTCGCGCGCCGCAGCGCGGCGACCTGAACTCCGGCGTAACTTAAAGAGCCGACGTCACCACGGTGCTCAGCGCCTCGCTGCGCAGCGGGTCGCGCTCGCCTCCGGCCGCCGCACGTTCGAAGGGCGAAGCGCCGATATCGGAATTTTTCGGGTACCGCTAAGCCGTTCAAAAAACCGCTTGAACCCCACAGCTTTACTCGAACAACCGCCATTTTACTGCGGACGTCAGTTGATAGAACCAATCGGTAATGCGTTTGGCTGAGGCTGAATTAGCGGGATTCTTCGGTAGGGCCTAATCGTCGACGAAGAACGCTAAAGAACTGGTTGGGACAACCGCAATTTACAACCTGGGTTGACGATTCATTAACTATTAAGACTCTCCCGCTTCACTGCAAATATGAGTAGAAATTGTTGCACATGTCAGCATCTCAAGCGCCCTGAAATCGACCGCCGCCTCGCTGGCGGCGAGCCGGTGGCACTTGCGCGCGACTATGATCTCAACCCGTCGAGCCTGCATCGGCACCGGACGAATTGTCTCAAACTTGCCTCTTCCAAAATCAAGAAAGACGCTGTCCGCGGCAGTGCGGCAATTGAACTTCTGCCATCGAAAGAAACGCTGAGCAGCGCCTACCTCGAACTGCGCGCCCGCATTGATCAGGTTGTTGAGCAGGCCCAAGAGCAACGATCGCTCAACGTTGCGATCTCGGGGCTCAACTCAATCCGTCAAACGTTAGACAGTCTTGCCCGACTGGCGGGGCACCTCCAACCCGCCAGCACGCAGGTGAATGTCGCCGTACAGAACAACGTAAATGTCGGCGCCGTTCAAATCGCTGAACGCCTCATTCAGGCGTTCGACCACGAACCGGAAACCAAGGCGCGCATCGCGCGCGTCTTATTGGAGGATGATCATGAACACACATCGTGAAATCGCATACCGCATCGATCCCGCGCTGTGGATGCGCGAGGTCCTCGGAATAGCCCCGCGCCCCTGGCAGGAGAAATTCCTGTGCGCACCTCGCGGCGCATCGATGCTGGCCTTGACGGCTCGTCAGGTTGGCAAGACCACCGCAGCCGCCGTTGGCATGGCGCATTCCGCCTCCGCTTTGGGTCAAGAGCAGACATGTGCAGCGCACCCACGCATGTCCGCTTTACATTCGCTCGCAGGACTGATCAGAGCTTACAGCGAAAATACGTTGTTCCAATTTCTGGAAACCAATCATGAATCCGAGTTATTCGATCGTCAGATTCTATTTTTGCGCTGACTTCCTGCTTACCAAGCACCGCTATGTCGGTAGAGCATGAGGCAATCAAATGCAGAACGCCACCTTCCTCTTTGCGACTGGTAATTTTGCACGCTTTTCCCTGTCCTCTGAATTGATTTCCTTCAACTATGAAACCGCCGCCATATACGCCCGAATTCCGGGTCATCGTCAATTTGTTGTTCTTCGTGACGAAAACCTTGGCGCAATTTGAATCATCAGCGGTCCAAGCACCGTTTAGGTCAAATGCGTTGGCTGCAAAGCTAATTACCATACCAACTGTGACAAAGAGCATTCGCTTATCCGAGCCTGACATGAGCATACTCTCCTTATCCGCTAAGCTACGCTTAGTCGCCCACAGGCGCATCCACTCCGAGCGTCCGCTCCAAAAACTCCTGTGCGACCTTCGCGATTGGGAGGCGTTCACTCTGTGCCTTGCTCAGCGCGGCACGCGCAATGTCCTCGGTGACATCACGCGCCCAGCCTTCGGCGGTATTGAAGGCAACCACCCGCAGCGGTTGCGAATACTGACCACTTAGAAGCTCTCAACGATGATGGCGTCGTTCGCCTGGGCCTCGTCGGTCTCGACATAAGCGCGGCCCAGCGGGCCAAAATCATTCAACACGATATAAACGGTGACATCAAAAGCTGGGGCATTTGGGGCAAGCGGTGTCTGGTTACGCATGACGTAACTCCACAATGACAAGCGTATAGGGTGTCTCGATCAGAACTTCCCGTGGTCGATATAGCCCCTTAAAGCGCTGACTTAAAGTTGAGGTTTAAGGCGGAACTCGGAAGCACCCGGCCCCGTTTCCTTCCCCTCCACCAGCTTCGCCTGGTGCCAAACTGGCGGACGTCATGAGTGAAAAAGTAGAGCAACGGGCTCCCCTGAGTGTTGAAGCGTTGAGGGCCGAAAGTTACTCGGCTGCCGACGGCAGTATCGTTATTTCATTGCGCGCAAAATATTCGACGGCTGA
>JBEVFG010000295.1:0-4069 GCA_040512415.1 Pseudolabrys sp.
GTCCGCTTTCGGGGGTCAAGCGGACATCGGCTTGTGCGCTGCACGTGTCCGCTTTTGACCCAAAGCGGACATCGGCCGCGGGCTGACGCGACCCTGCAGGTCGGCGCTTATCGCTAATCACGCTTAAAAAAATTGTTCCAAACCTGGCGAAATTGGGCGATTGCTGGTTCAAGCGACGGGACAAAGAGCTGCTCACCCTCGCGTCGCACGAGACCAAAGCGATTGAGCGTCTCGAGCGCATTGGCAATCTTGAAATCAATATTGACCCCAAAGTTTTTTGCGAGCCACCTCTCGACACGGTCTGCAACGTCGGTCGCCGTTGGCGCTACCTCCGCCTTGCGGATGAAATGATATGCAAGGGCCGCTTCCTTGGTCTCTTGGTCCTCGGCAGTGGCGATCAGATAGTCGAAAATGCCCGCATTATTATTGACATTGCGAAAATAGATATTTTCGGTGAGCTCCATGTGATACTTCAGGGTTTGATGCTGATATTTCAGCCACTGGCTAACCGCAAAGCCACCGAGCGCCACGATCCCCATCAAGGCAACGATTGCCCCTTCAATGTCGGCGTCTTTAACCGACCCTGATCCGCCCAAATAAATCCCCGCCACGAGGAATAGGACGGAAATCGTGGCGTAGAGCTTGAGTAGGATGGGGATGCCGCCGGCAATCGCCGGTACTCCGAGAAAGGCCTTGTCGAAATTGCTCATGACGACGCGCGCATTTGGAAAAAGAGCGTAGAGATCGCCGCAGGCCATATTGCGGAAATATTTCAGCAGCACCGTCCCTGGGATAATCTTGCGGCGCTTCAAAATACGCAATTCACGCCGCGAGCCAATCTCCGCCTGGCTCTTCATCGCCACCACAAGCACGATGTCATCGAACACCTCAATCTCGACTTCGCGCCGTCGCAAGCCGAACCACTCTTTCACCTCAAGCTGTTCGACATGGCGGCCGCGTTTGTAAAAGCGCACCTCGCGAAAATCGTCGTGCTCTGCCTTGACTTCGACCCGTAGTGTGTGTTTGCGGTGGGCGTCTGTGACCTCCTCGTGCGGCAGCTCCTCAAAATTTGCATCTTTGAGAACTTTGTCCAGGGATCGGATTAGATCGTCATAGGCGCTATCGCTCTTTGCCCGGTCGGCCGCGGCGTGGCCTGCGACCTCGGGGCTGAAATAGTAATAATCGTCGCGTAGCCGATCGAGCATCTCGGAATATTCGTAATGACAGATTGTGCGTAGCGTACGCCCAAAACGCCAAAAAAGTTCGCGTTCTGCAGGGTCTGCTAAGTCCCCCTGTTTGATGAGGGCGCTAAAAAGATCTTCCTTGCGAACTGGGATAAATTGATCGCGTCTGTCGCTCTTGGCCAAGTCTGAGATTCTTGCGATCGTATCCAATTGGCAGCCTCCGTACCGCTCTGAAACATATAGGGTACAGCTTTCTGTGACAAAACCCGTTCCGCTAGGCGCTTGATTTTTTGCTTGCGTTCGGTGCGTTCTACCGGAGGCAGACGCGCATCGCCTGCGCGATCGAGATGATCGAATAGGGTGAGGCTTTCGGGGGTAAAGCAGACATGGCTTTTTGCAGCGCAAATGTCTGCTTTTGACCCAAAGCGGACATTGATGGCCCTTCCGGTCAACCAGTTTTTGTCGGTACGATGCCCCATCCTAAGCCTCGGTGGAGAGGCGATGCGCAGGCTGTTTGTCCCGATCGCGGGTGGCGCATCAGCAGAGCGGGCACGGCGCGGCAGGGTGCCGGTCGCCGACCTCATAGTCCTGCTCTGTTTTGTGAGCCTCAGTTTTATTGATCCACGGACCATCGCACAAGAAGTCGTGGGGCAGGACCGCTGGCGCATGGCCATGGAGCCCGCTCTGCTCTCGGTCGAGCAGGAGAAGGCGCAGGCGGCAAAGCCGGGTTCGGATTTCAAGGAATGTGCAAACGGCTGCCCAGTGATGATCGTCGTTCCGGCTGGCAAATTCATTATCGGGTCGCCAGAGCGCGAGCCGGACCGGAATGCCAGCGAAGGCCCGCCGCACGAGGTAACAATCACGAAGCCATTCGCCGTTTCTAAGTTCGAGGTGACGTTCGAAGAGTGGGACGCATGCGTCGCTGCGGCCGCGTGCCCGCGAGTCCCAGACCATTGGGGACGTGGAACGATGCCCGTGATCAACGTAAGCTGGAACGACGTCAAACAGTATGTAGGCTGGCTCTCGCAACTGACTGGCGCGGACTACCGGCTGCTGACCGAGGCCGAATGGGAGTATGCGGCGCGAGCTGGTGCCAAAACCCGCTACTCTTGGGGCGATCAACCTAGTGCAGGCGACGCCAATTGCGACGGCTGTGGGAGTAAATGGGATCTTCAGCAAACATCGCCTGTTGGATCGTTTAAACCCAACGGGTTTGGGCTTTACGACATGCACGGCAACGTCTGGGAGTGGGTTGAGGATAGCTGGCACGAGAACTACGACGTTGCGCCAACGGACGGATCAGCATGGCTTCGGGGAGGCGACCCAAACTACCGTATCGTCCGAGGCGGTTCCTGGCGGAACGAGAGCGAGCATGTTCGCGCGGCCGCCCGCTTCAAGCGCAATGCCAATGTCCGGTTCGACACGCTCGGCTTCCGCGTAGCCAGAACGATGCAGCCGTGATCATGTCCGCTATTGGCACAAAGCGGACATCGGCTTGTGCGTTTTGACCCAAAGCGGACATGCATCTCGGATGCGATGGCCAAAAGTCAGGAGGATACAATGTCAAAATTGTTACCAATCCTGCTGGACCAATTCACGCTTTCACGTCGTAGATTGCTCAGGGGCGGTGCGGCGCTCACAATGGCCGGCATTGCCGGCACTGACACCCTCTCGCAAGCTTTCGCCAAGGGGCCGCTGGTTAATACGCAAGCGCCGAACTTCTACCGTTTCAAGCTCGGGGGCGCGGAGGCGACGATTGTAACAGACGGCGTGCTGCCGCTAGGCGATCCGCACGCGAGCTTCACCGGTCTCACTAAGGAGGAGGTGGATCGGCAGCTGCGAGACAACTTCCTGCCAGTCGACAGCGTTTCTCTCGAACAGAACATCCTCGTGCTTAACACCGGAGACAAACTGGTCGTATTCGATACTGGCCTGGGTGGCTTGAAGGGCTTTGGCCCTGCCACGGGCAAGATGATGTCAACCCTGAAGCAAGCGGGCATTGATCCCAAGGACGTCGATGCCATTGTCATGAGCCACGCCCATGTCGACCACTGCGGCGGCTGCATGGCTGACAACGGATCACGAAATTTTCCGAACGCGCAATATTACATCTCGCAGCTCGATTACGAATTCTGGACCACTGAGAAAAACGTGCCGGCGCAGTTTAAGGTGTTCTGGGAAACGGCGACCAAGAACCTAGTGCCGAACCGCGACCGAATGGTGTTCATAAAGGACGGGCAGGAATTCCTCCCCGGCATTCAGGCAATCTCGGCCCCTGGCCACACCGTCGGCCACACGATCTTCATGATTACGTCTGGTGGAAAGTCGCTGTGCTACGTGGGGGACCTGGCACACCATCCGGTGCTTATGATGGAGAAACCGCTGACAGAGTTCGTGTACGATACTGACGCGAAGCAATCGGCGCAAACGCGCGTCAGAAGCCTCTCGATGCTTGCGGAAGGAAGGGTTCCTCTTCTTGCCTATCATTTCCCTTGGCCCGGGATCGGCCACGTTGCCAAGCAAGGCGACGGCTTCCGGTATTATCCGGAAGCGATGAAGTTGGATTTGTGAGCGGCGCGCTCGTTAAAGACAGGATTGAGCAACCGAAGCGAAGCCGCGGCACAGATTTGCGAAAAAGACGCTGCACTTGCGCAGCCGATTGTCCGCTTTCGGGGGTAAAGCGAACATGCTTCCGCGTCGCAAAATGTCCGCTAATGACCCAAAGCAGAGTCTTATGCGCCGGAGGACGACCAAATTGGTGCAAACAGATTGTGGGATGTCGCGAGACCGCGAAGCTTATGAAGGCCAAGCGGATGGAGCGGCTGGCCGTATGCTCGCGCGAAATCATCACTTACGATGATAGGCACGTTCAGCGTCTTGGCCAC
>JBEVFG010000296.1:0-4695 GCA_040512415.1 Pseudolabrys sp.
TTCTGTCGCCCTTGGACAGGCCGAGACCCATCAACGCGTTGGCGAGACGGCACGACCGCCCATGCCATGTCCGGAAGGTCATCGCCCGCTCAAGATCGCGCGCGCCGATCTTGTCGGGAAATGTCTGAGCATGCATGCCGAGCACGATTCCCATGTGCGGCAGCTGTCTCATGCAATTCTACTCCACAACCACGCGAACAATACTGTGCCCCGCGGAGCCTATCTCTGGCAATGCGTGACGCCGCGCATGGGGCATGACAAACTCTGCCATTCGCAAGGTGTGTCAAATTTCCATGCAACCGCTGACCGGCCTTTTTGTCCTCGATTTTACCACGCTGCTTCCCGGACCGTTGGCAACATTGATGCTCGCCGAAGCCGGCGCCGAGGTGCTCAAGATCGAGCAACCGGGGGGCGAGAATGCGCGGCGCTTCCCGCCATTCGTCGGCAATGAGAGCGCGGCCTTCGCAATGCTCAACCGCGGCAAGGCGAGCATTACGCTCGATCTGAAAAGCGATGCCGACCGGCAAAAACTCGTACCGCTGATCAAACGCACCGACATTGTGGTTGAGCAATTCCGTCCGGGGGTGATGGATCGGCTCGGTCTCGGTTACGAGGATTTGAAGACGGTTAATCCGCGGCTGATCTACTGCTCGATCTCCGGCTATGGCCAAAGCGGGCCACGCGTTCACGAGGCCGGCCATGACATCAATTATCTCGGCAATACCGGCTTGCTCGATCTGCAGCCGGGTTCTGTCGATCACCCGGTCGTGCCGCCGATGCTGGCGGCCGATATCGCGGGCGGCAGCTTCCCGGCTGTCATCAACATCCTTCTGGCGCTGCGCGCCCGCGACCGGAGCGGACAAGGTTGCCGCATCGACATTGCGATGACCGATGCCATGTTCACGTTTACCTGGGCAGCCTTGGCGATCGGTGCGGCGACCGGACGGTTTCCGAAACCGGGTGACTTGTGGCTCGTCGGCGGATCGCCGCGCTATCAGATTTATCCGGCGAAGGATGGTAGGTTGATCGCTTGCGGCGCGTTGGAGCCGAAATTCTGGGTGGCATTTACCGAGGCAATCGGACTCCCGAAAGAATTTGTCGACGATGCACGCAATCCAATGGCGACCCGCGATGCCATTGCAAAACTGATTTTGACGAAAACGTCAGACGAGTGGCGACCGATCTTTGCGACGGCGGATTGCTGCGCAACGGTGATCGTTCCGCTCGAAGAGGCGATGCGCGATCCACACTTTGTCGAGCGCGGGCTGTTCGCACATCAGGTCGGGACTGAGTTGGGTAAGACGTTGACGGCATTGCCGCTGCCGATTGCGCCAGAATTTCGCACGGCGCCCGGAACGAGAAAAGCGCCGAAGCTCGGCTAGAGCGCTTCGCCGCGCATCAGGCGCGGCTGACTTACGGCCGGCGCAACGCCTTCCCGCATGACCGCGCGGCGGAGCGGGCCGATCCGGTCGAGCAAATAAAGACCCAGACCGCGTGCGCCTTGCACAGGCAGGAAGTCACTCAGCAGCGAGCGGTTGAGAAGGTCGATCGCGAGCGCACGGCTGCCGACATCTTCACGTCTCATGCGGTCATAGCGGGAGGTCACGTCGGCTCCGCCAATGTCGCGACCCGCTCGTTGTGCGGCAACCACAAGCTCGGCGATCGTCGCGGCATCGCGCAGCCCCAGATTGAGTCCCTGGGCTCCGATCGGCGGCAGCACGTGTGCGGCTTCTCCGACAAGCGCGATCCGCTCGCCGGCAAAGCGGCGCGCGGTCGAAACGGTGAGCGGAAACAGGCCGCGCCCGGGTTCAACCCGCAGCTTTCCAAGAATCGAATGCGAGGCTTTCTCGATCGCGTCGGCGAGCGCGAGATCGTCCAGTTCTGTGAACTCGTCGGCAGTGGCGGGGTCGAGCACCCAGACGACGCTGGAGCGGTTGCCGGAAAGGGGCACGAGCGTGAACGGCCCGCTCGGCGTATGGAATTCTGTCGACGTGTCGTGATGCGGTCGGGAATGGGAGAAACACAGTGTCATCGCGGTTTGCGGGTAACGGCGCTCATCGGTAGTGATGCCGGCTGCAGTTCGGCAGGGCGATTGACGACCGTCAGCACCGACAACGATCTGTCCACGCAAGGGTTTGCCACCATTCAAGCTGACCATAACGGCGTCGGCCTGTAACGACACGGCCGCAACTTCATCCTCGATGATCGACAATGCAGGCAGGCTGCGCGCACGGTTAGCCAGTGCGTCGATGAGATGACGGTTTTCGATGTTGTGCCCGAACGCGTCGAGCCCGATCTCGTCGGCGGAGAATTTGACCTCCGGTGCGCGCCAGAGGCGGCCGGTATCGTCGACTATGCGCATGGTGCGCAGCGGGGCGGACTTCTCGACGCACATTGACCAAACGCCGAGCGTGTCGAGCGCAGCGACGGAACCGGCGAGCAGAGCCGTGGTGCGATTGTCCGCCTTTGCGGGGCGCAGCCCGACGAGCGCGGTATCAACACCGCCTTCCGCCAGCGAAATTGCAGCGGTGAGGCCGGCAGGTCCGCCTCCGACCACGATGGCGGCAGGGTTATCGGCGCGTTTGTACGGCATTCTGGGGCCTGGCCCGGTTCAACATTAACCGCAGTAGCACGGTCAGGCGGGGCCCGGAAACCACGCTGCTTTGTTGCGATATCGCCTTATCGCGCAATGCGCTATGCCAAGGCGAAATGACGGAAACCAGCGGCTACCAGTTCGCGCATCTGGCGCCTGCCGAAGCAGGTCTCGGGCGAATTTTTGCGCGGCCGAAGGCGATCGCGGCCGGCTGCGTCATTATTATTACGGGTCTCGGCTGGTTCTACCTCGCGCTGCTGATTGCCGCTCCAGCCGGTTCGTGGCTCGCCATGATGCAGGCGTTATGCCGCTCGCTTCCGGAGGGAGTCTGGAGTGTCTCCGCCGCTGCCGTCACCGCATCGATGTGGGGCGCGATGACGTTGGCAATGATGCTGCCGGGCGCGGCCCCCATGATCCTCACTTATGCGGACATCGCCGAGACCGCCGCGCGTAAAAGCGAGCGGATCGTATCGCCGCTCGTGATCGCGGCAGGATACGCAAGCGTGTGGTTCGTCTTTTCAGTCCTTGCGACTGTGATGCAGATTGTCCTCACGCGCGCCGCATTGCTCGATACCGGCATTACGTCGGCGAGCGGGATTCTGGCAGGAGCCATTTTCATCGGCGCAGGCGTCTATCAATTCTCGGCGCTCAAACATGCTTGTCTCACGCACTGCCAGAATCCGTTCCCGTTCTTTTTCACAAACTGGGCCACGACGCCAGGCGGCGTGTTCCGCCTCGGGGTAAAGCAAGGGCTTTACTGTCTTGGCTGCTGCTGGGCGATGATGCTGGTGATGTTTGCAGTCGGGGTGATGAATGTGGCCTGGATGGCCGGTCTTGCCACGGTGATGACGATTGAGAAGTTGCAAAGCGGGCGACGCTTCGCACGCGGCGTCGGCGTAGTCCTGATCGCAATTGGAACAGGTATCGCGGCATCGGCATTTGCCGCGCATTGGCACTAGGTTAAAAACAAGAAACGGGAGTGGGACGTTGCGTGAGAGTTGGAGTCTGAAAGGCGAACTGGCGTTGTCGTGCAGTTGCACGGTTTTTTGCCCCTGTGTCCTGTCGCGCGGCGACCATCCGCCGACCGAGAGCCGTTGCCAGACATGGGCGGGTATCCGCATCGACGAGGGGCATTTTGACAGCGAAGACCTGTCGGGAGTCAAAGTCGGATTGATGATGGATCTACCGGGCATCATGTCGCGCGGCAACTGGACGGCCGCGTTGTTTGTCGATGATGCCGCTTCCGCCTATGCCGTGAAGGGATTGACACGAATCTTTACAGGACGCGTGGGGGGAACGACGCATTTGCTCTCGATCCTGGTCGGGCAATTTCTCGGCGTGCGCCAGGTTCCGATCAGCTACGAGACCCAGGGTGAGACGCGCATCGTGCGCATCAAGGATTATGTCGACGGGGCGATCACGCCGGTGCGCGGCAAGGAGTCCGGCCAAAACGTCATCATTCGGAACAGCGACTACTGGATCGGACCGGATGTCATTATCGCGCGCGCTGACAAATCGCGGTTTCGCGGCTATGGCCGCAACTGGAATTTGACGGGAAAATCGGCTGAGATCGTGAAATTGAACTGGGGCAACGAGTGACGGACTTCGCGCGCATCCGCGCTTTCACGGTCCACGCCTTCACCGCCACGGGCGCGGCGCTCGCCCTGCTGGCATTGATCCTGGCGACAGGCGGCCATTGGGCCGGGATGTTCTTTTGCCTCGGCATGGCATTGGTGGTGGATGGCCTCGACGGACCTATGGCGCGGGCATTCGAGGTGGAAAAGCTGCTGCCGCGCTGGTCCGGCAACACGCTCGACCTCGTCGTTGATTTCACGACCTATGTCTTCGTCCCGGCCTTTGCGATCGCAGCAAGCGGGCTGCTGCCGCATGTGGTTGCCATTCCGGCCGCCATCGTCGTGGTGATCACCGGCGCGCTTTATTTTGCCGACCGCGAAATGAAGACTGACGACAATTATTTTCGTGGTTTTCCCGCGGTGTGGAATTTGGCCGCCTTCTATCTCTATCTGCTCGAGCCGCCGGAATGGGCGGTGGTGGTTTCAATCGTTGTGCTTGCCGCACTGAGCTTTACGCCGATCAAGTTT
>JBEVFG010000297.1:0-7649 GCA_040512415.1 Pseudolabrys sp.
GTGCTGCTTGTCTGGCTCGCCTTCGGCACCGCCATTCTCATCTATTCCACGGACTGGCACCCGAGCGGCTGGACCGCGCTGCGCCAAGAGGCGGCCGCCCCGAAACCGCCGGTTTCCGTGACCGATCAAGACACTGGCTCGATCATGATCGTCCCGACGCGCGGCGAGGATTGCCGGCAGATGATGCTCGACAATCGCACTGGAAGAATGTGGGACAATGGGGTCGTCAATTGCTTACGAGGCGGTATCCCGTCCGGGAAGAGATCAGCTCGGCGGAATGAGCTCATTGCGCATCAACGCGATCGGCAAGGCATTTAATCGCCGCGACGAATAAGACGCGGACGCCAAACTCCAAAAAACGGCCCTATGTGGCCCGTTTCACATTCAAGCACAGCGCAGTATCATTAAGTGCGCGGTACGGTTTGACAAAAGCGGAGTGCCTCCGGGGGGCAGATGTCGCGCGAAAACGACGGTTTCGAATTTCATCCGACGGGGCTGCAGCGATTTCTGGACGCGGCCTATCGCGTCATCAACGTCTTCGTGCGGTGGGATCGGCTTCCGATGCTCATGGCAGCGATAAATTTTGCCGCCTTTCGCGACAGGCTGCGCGCGCGCAATCTTCATCATACCGGCTACGGCGTCCCATCGGCGGGCAAGTGGAAACCTGGTTACGAGCGCTGGCGATCTGCCGACGGTTCATACAACTGCCTTGCGCATCCGCGCATGGGAATGGCGGGAACGCGGTTTGCGCGCAACATTCCCCTGGCCGAAGGCGTACCCGAGACCGGCGAGGCGCTGCTCGAGCCGAGTCCCCGCCTGATATCGCGCGAGCTGCTCGCGCGGCACGAATTCATTCCCGCGACCAAGCTCAACCTTTTCGCGGCCGCCTGGATTCAGTTCGAGATCCATAATTGGTTCAGTCACGGCGCGCCTGAGATAGGAAACGAATTCAAGGTCCCGTTGCCGCCCGGCGATAGCTGGCCGGAGAACGTTAATGGCTGCATGCACATTCAGCGCACAGCGCCGGACACGTCGAAACGCGAGCCATGGCTGGGTGCTACGCCGACATTCCAAAACTTCAATTCCCACTGGTGGGATGGGGGGCAAATCTACGGCCACGACCATCCCACGCAGATGAAAATCCGCTCCAAGCGGGACGGCAAGATCAAGTTCGACGGCGATATGCTTCCGGAGGATCTACCAGATCGCCCTGGAATCGATTTTACCGGTTTCAACGACAACTGGTGGATCGGACTAAGCGTGCTGCACACGATGTTTGCGCGTGAGCACAACACGATCTGCGATGGCTTGAAGCTGAACTATCCGGAGTGGGATGACGAGGAGCTGTTCCAGCGCGCGCGGCTCATCAACGGCGCACTTATTGCAAAGATCCACACGACGGAATGGACGCCGGGAATCCTCGGGCATCCGGCGCTCGATTTCGGCATGCATGCCCAGTGGTCGGGTGTCCCCTATCGCTGGATGCGCACGCTGCTGGGCGAAGACAATGAGGTCGCGCACGGTATTCCCGGCTCGGAAACCGACCAGCACAGCGCACCATACGCGATGACCGAGGAGTTCACAGCCGTCTACCGTATGCATCCACTGCTTCCGGACACCGTCCGGATTCATTCGCTCGACAAACGCAAACACAAACCGAAAACCTTCGACTTCCTCAGGGTGCAGGGCAAGGAAACACGTCAGTTAATGAAAGATCACGGATTCGCCAACGTGCTCTACTCGCTCGGCATCGCAAACCCCGGCGCGATGCGCGTCCGAAATTACCCAAACTTTCTGCGCCAATTTCAAAAGGACATGCCGCTAAAGAAGGCCAAGGGGCCACTTTCGCGCGAGGCGAAGCTACCGCTGATGGACATGGCGGCGATCGACATCATGCGCGACCGCGAGCGCGGCGTCCCCCGTTATAACCGCTTCCGCGAACTGGTCGGCAAGAAGCGGGTGACCTCGTTCGAGGAAATCACCAGCATCCCGGGCATCGCCCAAAAAATGCGCGAAATCTACAAAGACGACGTCGATCGGGTTGATCTGCTGGTCGGATTGCTTTCGGAGGATTTGCCCGAGGGCTTCGGCTTCAGCGATACCGCTTTCCGCGTCTTCATTCTGATGGCGTCGCGGCGCCTGAAGAGCGACCGCTTCTTTACCGATGACTACAGGCCGGAAATCTATACTGAGTTCGGCCTGGACTGGATTCGCAACAACTCGATGAAGTCGGTGCTGCTCAGGCATTTCCCGGAGCTCGGACCGGCACTCGAAGGGGTCAAAAACAGCTTCTCACCCTGGAACGTCGTGGCTTGAGCGATTGGCATGGCGATGAGGATCACAATTCCCGGCATTATTCGGCTCGCCTGGCTCACGGACCCGGACGAGGTCATCGCCGCCAATGACAGCGGCGTCGTGCAGCGCTCGCTCTCCGGACTTGGAGGGCTGGTGCAACGCTCGATCGCCGCAAAATTGGCCGTGTTCCGGACCGCCGATGGCGATATCTGGCCGGCCTTTCGCGATCGGGCGGATCCCCTGCGCACGATGAGCCAGAGCGAGCTCGAAAAAGCGCTGGCCGACACGCGGGGCCTGCTCAAGCGCGTTGCGCCGGAAACCGGTGCGATTGCGACTTACATCCGCAGCGGCAGCACCAACCGCCCTCCCGAAATCACCGTCCAGCAGATGGTCGGCCGGCTTTTCTTTCCTGACTATGCAGCCAGCGAGGAATCCTACGACGCGGCTCGCGCGCTGCAGACCTGGATTTCTGGCGGGCCGATCAAGTCATACCTGTTGAAGTGCAGCGGTGAGCTGGAGCGCGCGCTCGACCTGATCATCACCCTCGCACGCGGCAACACGTCGTGCGCGCATGCAACCGCAATCGCGATGGAGAACATCGTCGAAGCGATCGAGCGAATGCGCCGGCTCGCGCAAACAAGTGACAATCTCGAAAAACTCAGCCCACAGGAAGCGATTGCAGCCACGCTGCGCGCGCCGAAGCAGGTCGTTCGCGAGACGCGCGACGGCGGCCGGGTTTGCGGCACGCACCTCGGCGCACGCACGCTTGTCGTTCTTCGCCTCGAGACCGCGCGACGGCAAAAACCCGAGGCGGGCATCGAGTTCTTTGCGAAAGGCTGGAATCAATGTCCCGCTCACGCCATCGTACCCGCGCTGCTCGCCGAAGTCTGGAAAAAGGCAAAAGCCGATAAAGCGTGAGCGCCCGCGAGCCCTTCCATTGGTAGGCTAAATCGCTACGATGCCCTTTCGCGAAATTCGGGGCAGCAATGAGACATCACAAATTCCTGGCGTTTCTAGGCAGTGCGGCGCTGGCGGTGGTTTCTATCGTCACGCCGGCGCATGCGCAGGTTCTCAAGGCCATTAAGGACCGCGGCGTACTCAACTGCGGCGTGAGTGAAGGCCTGAACGGGTTTTCCGCTCGCGACAGCAACGGTAACTGGGGCGGGTTCGACGTCGATACGTGCCGGGCGATCGCCGCGGCAGTCTTCAACGATGCCAGCAAGGTCAAATATGTTCCTCTGGACGCCAACCGACGATTTGAGGCGCTTCAGTCCGGTGACATCGATGTCCTTTCGCGTAACACCACATGGACGATATCGCGGGAAGTCGATCTCGGTCTGATCTTTGCAGCGACGAACTACTACGACGGCCAGGGATTCCTTATTCTTAAGTCCATGAACAAGGAAACTGCGCTCGACCTCAACGGCGTAAAAGTATGTGTACAGACCGGAACAACGACCGAACTCAATCTCGCCGACTATTTCCGTGTCAACAACATGAAATACGAGGTGATCGCCTCGCCGACACTCGAGGCAGCGATCAAAGGTTATGATTCCGGCCAATGCAACGCTCTCTCAGCGGACGTATCGGCGCTTTGGGGGATTCGACTTCTACTGTCGAAGCCGGGTGAGCACGTCATCCTGCCGGATGTCATTTCCAAGGAGCCTCTTGGCCCCGCGGTGCGCCAGGGGGACATGCAATGGTTAAACATTGTGAAGTGGGTGAGCTTCGCGCTGGTCAATGCTGAGGAGCTCGGTGTGAGCTCGAAAAATATTGACGAAGCTCTCAAGTCTGAAAAACCGGACGTCAAACGGCTCGTTGGAATCGAAGGCAACTATGGCGAGCGAATGGGCGTTACCAATGATTGGGCCGCCCGTATCATCAGGCTAGTCGGAAACTATGGAGAAATTTACGAGCGAAACGTTGGCGTCGGTTCACCGCTCGGCATTCCACGCGGCATCAATCAGCTGTGGAATAAAGGCGGTATCCTTTACGCCCCACCGATCCGTTGATTGTGATCATGACGGATGGGCGGAGATGATACGTTCGTCGGTGGAGGACCGATGGTCGACTACGTTCAGCTGATCAGTCACGCGGTTGCGTCACTTGACCCGAATACCCGCGAAGCGCGTCAGGCACTCTATCAGTGGGCTCGGCAAACGCTGGTCGACAAACTCCGCAGCATCGACCCGACCCTGTCCCATACCGACTTGGAGGCGGAACGGGCCGCGCTTGAATCGGCGATCCAACAGGTCGAACGCGATGTGGTGCGCCGCACCGCGCCGCCGCAACGGCAACCCGCTCAAGAGCGCTACGAATATCGCGACAGACCGCCGTTGAAGGATACCCGAAACTGGGTACGCACAGCCGCCGTCGCGCTCGGGGTCTTGCTGGTTTTTGCTGTTGGCGCGGGCATCTATTCGTTCTGGCCGCGCAGTCTGGATGACGTGCGCAGCATGGCAAAGCAACGAAACGTCTCTTCGACGTCCGAGCCGGCAGAAATCAAATCGGACTTCGTCCGTCTGCGGCAGCTGGTTTACTACCGGACCACTCAGCCTGTGGGAACGATCGTGGTCGACAAATCGCAGACCTTTCTGTACGTCGTGCGGCCCAATCTCTCCGCGTTGCGCTACAGCATCGGCGTCGGCACCGAATGCACCGCATTGTCCGGCCTCTACCACGTCGCACGTAAGGAGGAACTGCCCGGCGGGAAACCATCCGGCCAGCAACCGCCCGATTCACCCGTCCTCTACCTGGACAAGGCGGATTATCGCATCCACGGTTTTGACGGATCGGCCAGGATATCTCTGCCTGAAGGCTGCATCCGGCTCATCAAGGACGACGTGATCTATCTCTACAACCACACGCCACTGGAGACGCGGGTCGTCGTGGCGAACTGATTTGCCTGCGTTATGCCGCGCGCTTTTCGACTTCGTACTTTGCTACCACAACATCGCGATCGAGCACTGCATCGTACAGACCATCCCGAGCGATCTCTTTAAGCAAATCCACCACAAGCTCCGCCGTCGACACACCCATAACTGCGGCGCGCTGGCGTAGCTGTTCGAACAAATCATCTGGGAGTGGAATTTTCGGCCACCGCTTAAGGCGGACCTTTTTGCAAGATCGCCTAAGACTGATTTTCAGGTGGGAACACTTGACGTACAGAGTGCCAACTGTCCACCCCATCCTATTAGCAATTTCCGCGTTACTGAGTCCCTGTCCAACTAGCGCGCGGATCATTTCAGGATCTAATTTATTTTTTTGCATGACACCTTTAGCCAGCGGAGACGGTAATTATGAGCGCGCGCGCGGCCGGTTGGTTACCCCAGTCCGCGCCAGTCCGGGGCAACTTCCCGGCACTCTGTAAGTTTTAATGGCTGCTTTAATACGACTGGACGGGTCGGTCTTGTCGTTTCAGGCCAAAGTTTTGTTCAACGGCTGCCAATTCTGCATCGAGAGGGCACCATGCTGTCAGCAGTTACCTCGCGCGGCGCCATTTGTGTTCACGCCACCTCCGGCTTGCGTCCGATCGCGTCAAAGCGGGGCGTGTCATTCCGCGGTGATATTTCCCGCCTCAACCACTTTTTTCCAGCGCTGCGTTTCGCCGACAAGGAATTCGGTGAATTGGGTTCCGTTGCTCGCGACCACATCGAAGCCGATGTCGTTGAACTGTTTCTTGACCTCCGGCGAATTAACCGCGGCCGCGATTTCGGACTCAAGTTTGGCTCGCACATCTGCCGGCAAGCCCTTGGGCGCCGCCGCCGCCTGCCAGGAATAGACCACAAGGTCGGTAATGCCCGCCTCGGTGGCGGTCGGGACATCCGGCAGTGCCGCAGCGCGCTTATCGCCCGTGACCGCCAGGGCTTTCAGCTTGCCCGCTCGGATATGCTGAGCGACGGCGCCGAGATTTTGAAACGAAACGTTGGCGTGACCGCCGATCAGGTCATTGATCGCGGGACCACCGCCTTTGTAGGGCACATGCACGCCCGTCGTGCCGGTCTTTTGCCAGAAGAGCGCGGCGGTCAAATGGTCGGACGAGCCGATGCCGGACGACGCAAATGTTACCTGATTGGGATTTTTCTTGAGGTGCGCAATCAAATCTGCCGCAGTATTGACCGGAAAATTTGGATTGGCGACTAGCACATTCGGCGTACGCACCAGCAGAGACAGGAGGTCGAAGTCCTTGAGCGGGTCGTATTTCAGGTTCTTGTACAGAACCGGATTGATTGCATAGACGCCGATCGATCCGATCAGCAGCGTGTAACCGTCGGATGCAGCCGATTTCACTCCGGCAGCTCCGATGCTGCCGTTGGCGCCGGCGCGGTTCTCGATGATCACGGATTTTCCAACCCGCTCGCTGAGCTTGTTGGTGGTGAGCCGCGCAGTCACGTCGGAAGCGCCGCCCGGCGGAAACGGCACCACAACCGTGATGTTCCGTTCCGGATAGTCGGCCGCGAAGACCGGTTGGGTAAAAGCGCCCAAGAGTGCCAGAAGGGCTAACGCGCAGATTGCTTGAGGTTTCATCGATAAGATCTCCCGCAGACGGCTTTGGACCTGGCGATTGTACTGGCTCAGGCCAACCTTGCGAAAGCTCTGTTCGCCGGCAGACGCTGCGGCTTTCGGCCTGCGCCAACGCCTTTCGATCTATGCCGGGTTCGAGCCGCGTCACGAGTCAAATCAAAAGGATGTCCAGCTAGCGGCACGGCAAAAAATAGGCGCCGTCGTCCCTATAGTCCGCCATTGGCCCTTAGCGGAAGTTTGTCTTCCGCATATGTCCACTCTTTGACCCAAAGCGGGACATGCTCCTGGGCCGCACCTTCCTGAGCGTACGCTTAAATTGCTACAATGCTAGGTGAGCGTCGGGATAGCTGATAATTCATCGGTCATCAGTCTTCGCACGCGGCGTCCGATTTCGTGAGCCAGGAGCATGGCAGAGGAGGACGAAAAATGGCCAAGTCCGAGACAAGAAAAGCGGAAAAGTCAACGAACAACGGACCGACAAAAGTAGCGGTTGCTTGTCAGGGTGGTGGAATGCATGCCGCTTTCGCGCTCGGCGTCCTGAAGGCGATCCTCGAGCGCGTGGATGACAAAACCGAACCCAGGTTCAAACTGGTGGGATTGAGCGGGACGTCGGCCGGCGCCCTGTGCGCGTTGATGGCCTGGTACGGCCTTGCTCCGAAGAAGGGGAGTCCTGGCTCCGGGACGGCGGCGGAAGCGGTCAAAAAGCTCGAAGACTTCTGGCAGGATTTCGTTGCCAGAACAGGCGCCGAGAATCTGCTGAACACGTTTACATTCGGCGCACTCAGAGCGGAAGAGATAGAGGTACCGCTGCTTGGATTAAGCGCGAGAGT
>JBEVFG010000298.1:0-2647 GCA_040512415.1 Pseudolabrys sp.
CGCTGTTCTTCCCCGAAACCATGTTTCGTGAACGCGTGACGATTCCAGTGACCTCGATCCTGGCGAGCGCGGTGCTGCTCGTGGCGGTGAACAGTCAGATCGGCGATGTCGGATACACGGTGGTGGTCGAAGAGATGTTCTACATTTTCTTTGTACTATGCCTGATGGCGATATTGGCGGGCTACAGACATGAAAAACTTCGGGACGCCGGCCGAAAGCGCGTCGCTGTTGTTTTGGATCACGTAGCGCAGGTCATTTATGCTGGGACAGTGCTCGCTGTCATCGTCGTGCTCTACCGGCGTTATGCCGTGTAAGGCGGCGCGGCGCCTTCCGATCGAGAAGCGGCGCTGGCTGCTGCCATCGGCGGCATTCATGGGTTTCGTCAAGAGGCTGCGCACCCCACGATCTATGACGCGGAGGGACGCGCGGGCCGCTGACCGAGATCGTCCGCTATCAGCTGTCCTGTAGCGCACGGCGACATTTCGAGCGCCTGGAGTCGTTCCGGGCTGGGGTGCTCGCGATCAGCGATGCCCTATGGCACTTCATCCCGGTTTTCGGCAAGGGTATGAGCGTCGCGGCGCAGGAGGCCGTGATCCTGGACCGGCTGTTGGCGGAAGATGTCCCTATGAAGCGCCTGGCTTCGCTGCCATCCAAGGCGCCATCGCGAAGTTGCTCGGCGCTCAATCATGGTTCAGCGTGCGCCGAAGATATCACGATCAACTGAACCGTGTTGTTACTTTTGTTCGGACTGCAAATAGTCAGCGTGGTTCACCTATTGTCACCGGTCGGTTTACTCCATCAGCAGGGTAGATCACGGTGCGACGATGGGTTAGCGATGAGTCAACGCAACTGGCTCGCTAGACTTTCGCAACGACCTTCCGACCCAGACCAAAGGGCGGAGTGGCAGGAATATTCCGATGCGATGATCTGACATTGTGAGGAGTCGCAAATGAGTTTCATCAGCGCGAACGACCATCCCAACCCCGATAGTCCGGACGATCCGCTGTACTACGCACCGCGCTCGGTGCGCACCATGGCGGACCCACGATCTAATGCAACACGGCAGACGAGATCAGATCATTTACCCCCCGCTCCCCCTTTGTCTCGTTTTGACGAGATGCGCGAGGAAGCCTCCGCAAAATTCTCCCAGCCGAAGGAGTCCCAGTTTTTTTACGAACGCCGTCCACCACGCTTACTGCTCGCCACCGCGGGCGGAATTGCCGCAGCGATCGGTGTCACCGTGATCGTGGCGCTCGTTTTGTTTAACGTGGTTCCAAAGTCAAAAAGTGATCCCTCGGAACTCGCCGTTTCCATTTCCACTCCTGCATCGGCTACGCCGGCTCAGCTGCCATCCGATGACTCCCAGGCGCTGCTTCAAGGATTCAAGCAGTTTCAAAGGATACAAGGAAACGAAAACCCGGAACATGCTATTTCCGAACTCTCATCCGCTGGAACGGCTAAAGAAGGGCCCGAAAAATCCCAAGCTCTGCTTGATAAATTCATTCAGTGGCAGCAAAGGAAATAGCATCAAGAACAGGACACGCGAGCCGGCAATTTCCGAAAGCCGTCTCCTAACCGAGGCGGCCTATAATTCCAAAATTAACCGGGAGGGGACACAAACTTCACGTCCCTACTTGCCCTATGAGCAGACATTCGTTCGCGCGGCCGGCAACCATGGAAAGCACGAGCAGTACCAAGGTTTGCATGATTGCGGTCTCCAATCGGTCCCCGATTCGCGTCGTCGACCACTTGAGGGCAACGAGTGGATTTGACCGATCAGTCGTTAAGCGAAACCACGGCGTCCAGCGAATCCCGAGTCGAGGTCCTTGACAGTATCGAAGGCCGCCAACGCGCGCAGTAGGCGAGGCACCGCGTCGGGCCGCTTTTCCGTCGACTGCGCGATCTCGCTGCTCGTCAATGCGCCTTTGCTCAGCAGAACGGCGATTCCAAATTTGGTCGCGACGATACGGCCTGCGATGCGATGTAGCCCATCGGCAACCGCGCAGGGATTGCCGAAGGCGGCGAAGCACGCGAAGGTACATTGCTCTGGTGCGCCATGCGCGTCTCGCAAGGTGACCGCCGGAGAACCGCCTCGTTACTATGCTGGTCGGTCATCTACCGCAAGGAAGCATGCACCCCAACATTTTGACGCCGGAATTTATATCGCTTTTTCAATTGCATAAGAGCGGCGACCGGCTTCGAGCGCCCGCGTTCCCCGCCTTGAGGCGCAATCCCGACCACGAATAAAGCGGTAGGCGTCCCACATTTACGCTATGATCAAACCATGACGATCGGGATTACCGGACCCGAACGGAAGGTACCAAGGCAAGGCGCCGTGGTCGGGTTCATCATTGCGGCCGTCGTCGTCGGGATTTGCCTGATCCTGCTCTGGCTCGCGAGCGACTTACTGGTTGACTGGCTGTGGTTTTACTCGATCGGTTATCTGCAGGTTTTTTGGACAACAATCGGCACTAAAGCCGTCGTTCTATTTGCGGTCTGGAGCGGAACTGCGGTCATCCTTTGGTTGAACGGATGGTTCGCGGTGCGTTTTGCCCGACGGCAGCCGCCGCAATCTGTCGCGGCCTTCGTGTGGAATCTCGCGGGCAATGTGCCGCCGCCCGACCTGCTGGCGGTCGTGCGCGATCGG
>JBEVFG010000299.1:0-3383 GCA_040512415.1 Pseudolabrys sp.
ATCGGTCGTGTTCGGACCCTTACCTACCACTGCCACCGGCAAGATTCAGAAATTCGTGTTGCGTGAGCGGGCGCGCGCACAATGATATATGGAACGCAGGTGAATCTACGCTTGTCCGCTATTGGCCCAAAGCGGACATCCCTAGTTGCACTGCACATGTCTGCTTTTGACCCAAAGTGGACATCGGCTGTGCATTGCGGCAATGGTTTTTGAGCCGCTAAGATGCCGTCGCCTTAGCTTTGGGGGAGGCAATGAGACGACGCGAGTTCAACACATTACTGGGTGCCTTGGCGTTTGCCGCTTTGCTAGGCCTCGCTAATAGCGCCATTGCGCAATATCCGGAGCGGCCGGTAACCATAATCGTGCCATTCGCGGCCGGGGGGCCTTCTGACGTTATGGCACGTATTCTTGCCGATCGGATGAGGCTGACTCTTAAGCAACCCGTCCTCGTCGAAAACGTCACTGGCGCCGGCGGCTCGATTGGTGTGACGCGCGCTGTGCGCTCTGCACCGGACGGCTATACGATCAGCTTTGGCCATCTCGGCACTCATGTCTTCAATGGCGCTATATACCCGCTCACTTTCAACCTGCTCACCGATCTCGAGCCGGTCGCAATGTTGCCGAGCAATCCGATGGTCATTGTCAGCAAAAACGACTTGTCGGCACAGACGCTTAAGGAATTTATTGCATGGGCGAAGCAGAACTCCGGAAAAGTTTCGGCGGGTACCGCCGGCGCCGGCTCTGGCTCGCATATTGGCGGTGTCTATTTTGAGAATATCACCGGTGTCAAACTGCAATTCGTGCCCTATCGCGGCACCGGCCCGGCGCTCAACGATCTGATGGCTGGACAAATCGACATAATGATCGACCAAACCTCGAATTCAATAAATCAGATTCGTGCCGGCAAAATCCGGGCGTATGCAGTAACCGATCAAAAGCGAGTGCCGACCGCGGCAGATATTCCGACCGTGGATGAAGCTGGTTTGCCCGGCTTCTACATGACCTTGTGGTCTGGAATGTGGGTGCCCAAGGGCGCGCCGAAGAATGTAATCGCCAAACTCAATGCCGCGGTGGTAGACGCGCTGGCAGATCCAGTAACGAGCGAACGCTTTGCGCAGCTGGGTCTCGAAATGCCTCCGCGTGTGCTGCAGACGCCAGATGCATTGGCCGCGCACCACAAGGCAGAAATTGCCAAATGGTGGCCGATTATCAAGGCTGGGAACATCCGCGCCGATTAAATCCGCTTGCCGTTTTTTGAGCCATCGAAGTGCGCTACCTAATGTCCGCTATTGGCACAAAGCGGACATTCGCTGTTGCGCCGCACATGTCCGCTTTCGGGGGTACAGCGGATTGGACACGACTTCGCCTCAGCAACCCCAGTAAAATCAGGCACTTTCTGCAAAGTGTCGTCCCAGCATCCCGCGCTGGGACGACCATGGGACGACCCAAACAGGGTTCCAATAATCCTGTGGGCAGTCCGAGCGAACCGGGGCTTCCGGAGTCCTGGCTGCGCTAAATACGCCATGGCCCAGCCCTTCCCCATCCGTCGCGCCGCAATCTACCGCCACCGCGCGAACGATATCGAGCAACGGCAGCTGCCCGATACCCGCGATGCGGTCGACCGCAAACATCTGCTCAATCTGGCGGAGACATACCGGCGCACCGCCGATGCAATGGCGCGCCACCAGGACAAGACGGACACAGGGCGTTCAATCGCAATAACCCGGCGGCGCAATGACCGCGGGCAAGACTGAGTTAGTAGATAAAGTTCACGCCGCGCTATCGGCAGTTTGTTGCACCAACCCGCACAGCGCCAAGTGCGCCACGTCGGCCACGTCGGTGTCGGTGAAACGGCCGCGCCCGCGCAGTGCAAGCATGGCGGCGATCCGTTGCAGGAACGTGTCCCGCTTTTCCACCGGGATCGAGCGCGCCGCGCGCATGACGACTTGAAGCTGGGTATCGGTCAGGCCAATCATGTGCCGGAGGATAATGCAGAAAAGATTTTACAGCCGACGTAGAAAACACTGCCCCAATCTCACCCCTAAAAAGTTCCCTTGGCGTTGGCTTCCTCATTTACATCTTGACGGAACCACCGCCTCGGCGGGATCGTTCACTAACCCCGGCTGCGACCACCGTGGTGGGCCGGCGCGAAGCTATGCGCATGAGCTTCCTGAACAATAATCATGCGCCAGGGAGGCTGCCATGAACGTCAAGGCGATCCTGGCCGCCAAGAAATTGGGCGGCGACATCGTCACCATCGAGCCGACAGCCGATCTGGCGACGGCGGCAAAACTGCTCTCCAAGCATCGTATCGGCTCAGTCGTTATCCGCGGTGCCGGAGAGCGCGTCGTCGGCATCCTGTCGGAGCGTGATATCGTGCGAGCAGTGTCGGAGCAGGGTGCAGGTGCGCTCGCTTTGCCGGTCGGTCAGGTCATGACGCGCGATGTTGCGACCTGCGGCGAGGACGACACAGTTGCAAGCATCATGGAGCGCATGACGGCTGGAAAGTTTCGGCACATGCCGGTGGTCGCGAATGGGAGGCTGGTCGGACTTATCTCGATCGGCGACGTCGTCAAGCAACGGGTCGACGAGATCGTGGGCGAATCCGAAGCGATGCGCGATTATATTCGCACCGTGTAGGGGGTCGACCTAAAGCGGTGCGTTGGCCGCCGCTCTAAGCCGGGCGCGCCGCAAGTGTCCGCTCTGATAGGTCAGGTAGGACTGCGTGACGGCGAACATGGTCTCAGCCGCACGCACGCGGCCTTCGCTCTTTTCCCCGCTTGGATCACGGCCCAACCGAACCGCGGCGTGCAGGTCGGCGGCCGTCGCACGCGCACGCGCTGGTGTTAATGCCGCCAACGAGCCGAGCGTGATGCGTCGATGTTGGCTGCCGATCTTGTATGTGAAAACCCAAGTGCGCGATCCGCCACCACGGAGGCGTAAACCAAACCCAGGAAAGTCTTCGTCGTAGAAGATCGCCTCTGACTTGCCGTCGGGGAGAGCCAGAGTGGCGACGGTTTTTTGCGTGAGCTTCATGTCGGTGTCTGTGGCGGCGTCGCCTCCGCGGCGACCCAGGGCAAAGTGCGCGGCCAGGGCATCGGCGCGGTCAAATTTGACTATGGCAACGGCGTATCGAGCTTTGTCCAAGCGGACATCCGCGGAGGATCTAATTATTCCGGCTACGGTGGCAGAGCTGGCGTTCGTTATGTCTGGTGATCAGGCAGACTGAGAACGTGTGTAATTGAATCGGAGAGTCCGCTTTTGGCCCTTAGCGGACATTCTGTTCGCACCGCCGCTGGCTTGAGAATCAGATTCGCGCTGTTGAGGTGAGAACGTTTCTCACCATGGATCAAATCCAAAGATTTTGAATGTTTTCGACGTTG
>JBEVFG010000300.1:0-4194 GCA_040512415.1 Pseudolabrys sp.
AGCTGCGCGGCGGCAGTGTTGTCGTTACCCGCCGTGTCGGTGAACGTGCCGCCTGCCACATTGACGGTGGCGGCGGTGGTGGTCTGAGGGTCCGGCGTGAAGTCGGCAGTGTAAATTTGGCCGCTGCCGGCGAAGTTGGTCAGCGTGCCACCGGTGACGAAGATATCACCAGCGGTAAAATTGGTAGCCGCCTCACTCAAGGTGAAGGTCAGATGCCCGACATCGCCGATCTTCAAAACGCTATCATCAGTGGTGATCGTCACTGACGGCGGCCGCGTGTCGATAATACCTATCACCGGCCCTAGGGTCAGAGGAGAGCCCGTGTCGTCGGTGACTATAGCGGTGAATATGTGAGGGCCATCAGCCAGCGGACTGGTTGTTAAACTCCAATTGCCTCCAGCATTGATTACCGCCACACCTACTTCGGTCGGGCCGTCAAACAAACGAATCGACACTGACGACAGGTTCGGAGCAAAGACAGTTCCTGTTATGGTCGGCGTGCTGTCCTTGGTGACGCCACCACTTCCTATCGTTGCGAACAGTCCACTATCCGTAACGAGGGTGGAGTTAATGGTTGCGGTCTTACTCCCAGTTGGGGGCGGAATGAAAATATTCGAGTCGGTTGCTAAGTGACCCCCGCCGGTCGGACCGCCGGTCGGACCGCCTGGATCCGGCGGCACAAAGATGTTTATCGGCGTCACAAACGGAGGTGGTCCTGAGGGTGGAGGATCGCCAGATCCGCTAGGTCCGCCAACTGTCGGTCCCTGACCCAACGTGGCGATGCTATGCACATTGTTTGATTCGACTAGGAACTGCTGAAGCTGCGCGGGGCTAAGTGGCAACTGAGATACGCTCGTTCCGCGCACCACGAATTCTGAAAAGGGGGTGTCGATGAAGATGGTCTGGCTGCCGACCGTCAGCTCAATGATGCCGAATGGCGCATTGATGATGTCACTAGAATCCCGGATGTTGATAATGCCGTCTTCGGTGCCGGGCGGTGTCGTTGCGGCCTGAGCGTTCTCCAAGGCGGCGAAGAGCAACGAAGCGAGCGACAACATTCCGATGCCGCCGGACTGGGCGCGGCCCCGGATGCTTGCAAAGGGTGTTTCAATACCCAGCCGGCCATGCTTCGCCATTTCACCGGCAATAAAAGCAAACGTGCCGCGACTGATATCGAACAGAGCGGACGGCTCAGTGCCATCGCCGCCGAACTCTTTCACGACCGCGCGTGCGCTGTCAGACAAGCTAAATGCGGTGCCGTCGATGAAACGAATGCCGACCTTGCCGCTGGCTGTGGTCTCGAGGATGTCGCCGCGGCAAACCGGATCGCCGCGTTTGACCTGAAAAGGGTCGCCGCCCGGGCGCGTAAGAGAGCACACTCCCACGACGCTTTCGATTTGCCCGACGACCAATGCAGATTCCGCCGCCGGCTTTGCATCAAAGCCGGTCGCCTGAACGTCGGGCATAAAATGACGATGGCCGGACACTCGCCCGCCCCTCTGTTTGCGCTGGGCTTGGCAGATTTTTTGGTTTGATTGCGCTGCCAGCGCCTGTGCCTGTTAGGCCAAAGTTATCGCCTTGATCACAATTTAAATCAACGGTTAGGCGATCCAGAGGGTTCAAATTAATGGTTTATTTTGAAGCGCTTACGTCGCATTGTGGACGATAGGCGCCAATCTGCGAGTTTTACCAAGATGTTGCTTGGGGGCCACTTCAACCCCTAAGTTGTTGAAGTGGCCCAGTAACACTGTTAGGTTCACTTGGGGACACCCGCCCACTAAGGGGTCGACGATGCGCGCGCATAGATCAGCAATCTTGGTAACGGGTGCCATTCTGTTTGCCGGGGTCTTTTTTCCCGGCCAGGCACTTTCGCAAAATACTCCAGCGCAACCTGCCGTGCAGGCTGCGTCGATAACGCCCATCGGCAAGGTCGTTACGGCAACCGGCGTAGTCTCGATCGAGCACCTCAGCGCCGTTGTCGTTCAGGCGAGCCTCGGCGGTCAGTCCGGCAGCGCCACGGTCGGCGATTCTGTTTATCTCGGCGATGTCGTCTCGACCGGTAGTGATGGCCGCGTCGGCATTACCTTCACCGACGGCACAGCGTTCGATCTGTCTCCGAATGCCCGCATGGTGATGAACGAGTTCATTTACGACCCGAACAGCAAGTCGAATTCTTCGCTCCTGAGCCTCACCAAAGGGACATTCACCTTTGTTGCCGGCAAAGTTGCAAAAAGCGGCGACATGAAAGTGAGTACCCCTGTCGCGACCATGGGCATCCGGGGTACGACCCCGCGCGTCGAAATCGCCGAGGACGGATCTGTTAAATTCTCCACCCTGATCGAAGAAGGCAGAGAGAGTATCAATCGCGGGGCGGCGCCAAGCGCGGCTCCTGTTAAAGACGAGAGCAAGCCCAACCTTCAGATCTGCAAAGGTTGCTGACCCGACGCCTCGGGGCAAAGCTCTTTTTGGTGTGCGCGATGCCAACGCAAATTTCGCCGCTCCGCCCTGACCGGTTGGTTTTGGCTGGAGCGGCGGTGTTGTTTTTGCTCAACCTGTCGGTGGACGCGTCATCGGCGCCGCAAAGCTCGCGACTCCTCAGCAAGATGAAGAATATCGAGCTGTGCAACGGCTCCGACCGCAGTTCACCTGAACCGCAGATCAGGGGCTGCACTGCCCTCATCAATTCCGAAAACGAGACCCAGCTAATTCGGTCGGTCGCCCACAACAACCGGGGCGGCGCCTATGTGGCGCAGGGGAATTTCGACGCCGCGATCAACGACTACAATCAGGCGATTAATCTCAATCCGGATTTTGCGCGGCCGTTCAACAATCGCGGCTTCGCTTACCTGAAAAAAGGAAACTACGAACAGGCGCTCAAGGATTTCGATCAAGCGATAAAGCTCAAGTCGGACTATGGAAGGGCTTTTGCCAATCGGGCCGAGGTCCATCAAATGCGGCACGACTATCAAAGCGCGGTGCGTGACTACGACAGCGCGATTCGCGTCCAGCCTGAGTTGGTGGCAGGCTGGAATGGCCGATGCTGGACCCGCGCCATTATGGGCGAGCTGCAGCCTGCTCTTGCGGATTGCAACAAAGCGCTCGCTATACAGCCCACCGATGCGGCGACGCTCGACTCGCGAGGATTGATCCATCTAAAGCTTGGCCAATTGGATTCCGCGATCAACGACTACAGCTCGGCATTGCGCATCGAACCGGCGCTCGCCACCGCGCTTTACGGACGCGGGCTTGCCCGAATCAAGAAGGGCGACGCAACAGGCGGCAAGGCCGATCTCGCTGCCGCCGCAAAACTTGAGAGAAAGATCGCCGAGAATTTCTCCCAATACGGTATTCAGTAGTTTTGCCGAGCGAGTCCGGCAGTCAACTCAAAGATCGATAATCTGGCCCTCGCGTGCCGTCACGGTTCCGGCACGAACATCGTTCGCTTCGGCGGCGAGCGTATCCATGAAGTCGTCGTCGTGAGACGGGTCGTGGTGGAACAGGCAGAGATGCTTGACGTTGGCTTTCTCGGCCAGGCGAATTCCGCGCAGCCACGTCGAGTGACCCCAACCGATCCGTGACACGATTTCATCCTCGGTATAGGTCGCATCGTAAACCGCGAGGTCGGCGTGATCGGCCAGCGACAACAGGTCGTTATCGCATTTGCCGGGGAATCCTTCCGTGTCGCTGACCAACGCGAAGGTGCGCCCGCCATATTCGAGACGATACCCGTTGCTGCCATCCGGGTGATCGAGCGGTGCAGTGCGCAAAACGACATTTTCATGCGGGCGCAGGACGTCGCCTGACCGGAAGTCCTGAAACTCGATCGCGGCCTTGAAGATTTCGATCTGGATCGGAAATAGCGGCGAACTCATCAACATGCGCATCACGCGCTCGATGCTGTTGGCCGGCAACAAATTGCCAGCCCAAACACGCACGCGATAACCCTTGCGAAACAATGGAGCGAAGAACGGCAACCCGACCACATGATCGAGATGGCAGTGCGTGATGAAAATATCGACGTGGCGGATGTTCTTGTCCTTAATGAGCTCCAGCCCGAGCGGGCGCAGTCCGGTGCCGGCGTCAAAAACAAGAACATGCTCACCGCAGCGAACTTCGATGCAGGGCGTGTTGCCGCCATAACGAATTGTCGATGGACCGGGGCAGGCGATGCTTCCTCGGACACCCCAAAACCGA
>JBEVFG010000301.1:0-2525 GCA_040512415.1 Pseudolabrys sp.
AGTAGTTGTCCGCGTTCGCTTTGTTGATGACGTCGATTTCAGACTCGGCGGGAATTCCCAGCATGGAAACCAACGGCGTAACCGGCGTGGTGTTGACACCACCTATCGTTTCTTCGTCCGCCACGATCAACGACCCCTCGTGCAAGGTGACACGCTGCGTGCGGAAGAAAAGCTCGGCGGCCCGCAACACCCACGCATCCTCGGTCCCGTCGAGCGCATTGCGCAGGATCACGTGCACAAGCTGATCGATGAAAATCGGCGGAACGTTGCCAAAACCGCCACGCACCAATTCCCTGAACGCCGCCTCTAGCGTCGCGTGACGCACCAGGCGGTCGCGAAATGCGACCATCAGCTTCCAGTTTTCGCGCGCATCGGCATCGGCGATCGCGTCGATATCCGATGCCGACACAGGCATGCGCGGATCAGCCAGCAGCGCAGCATGCAGCGTGCGCTCGACCGCACAGGCTTCCGCCGGCGGAATCAGCTCCGGACGCGCCAGGTATAACTTGAGAAATTCGTCAGTGACATGCAGGCCGCCGTCCGAGCCGCGGTCGAGCAAATGGTGGCCACTGGAGATCCAGAAGTCCTTCATTTGCGCTCCCGATCCGCAATCGCAATCAGGTTGACGTCTTCGGCAGGCTGCTCGTCCTCGCCTTCGACCTCAAGGAACGAGAACGCGCGTGCAGGCTTTGTCCCGTTACGCGGACGCAATGTGCGAAACGATTCCCGCACGGCGCCGTCTTCAAATGTACGATGCACCGCGATCAGCGTATCGGACGGCTGGTTGCAGAGGGATTCAACGAAAGCGATCTCTTCTTCTGCCGCCGCGATTGCGTCGTCCCTGGTCGGCGCGCCGAACTTTGACATCAGCTGCTCGACCAGCCTGTCGACCAGCGCCAGCCGGTCGCTCTCGGTTGCATCCACGATTTGCACGAGCGTCGACCATCCAAGTGTCGACACGCCAAGAAAACCGCTGCGGAAAGCCGTACGCGCCTTGCCTTCGAGCATTGCAGGATCGCTGTTCCAGAACGCGAACGCTCCGGACACTGCCCACTCGCCCGGCTCAGCCGCCTGTTCGAACACAAAAGTATCGGACGGATCGAGCCGTATGGTGCGCAGGAGCTTCACGAGCGCGGGCCTCTCGCCTGCGGGTCGAACCAGGCCGGCTCGGCGAGCTTCGGCAGGAATTTCTTGCGCGTGACTTCCGCCTTGCCTATGCGGCGGATCAGGAGATCACCGTTGTCGTCGATATCGCGCCGTATGCCCTGCTCGCGCGGCAACCGCTCGATATAACTTTTTGCGACGACGCCAAATCCGCTTTCCTGCCAGGCATCGACCGCGACCATGAAATGGCGCGCAAAGCTTTCGACGATGTGACCCGACATCAAGTCGGTGAAGCCTTCATCCTCCAGCGCGGTGACGAGCGGATTCAATCCGGGCTCGGTGCCGGTCATCGAAACGGTCCGGATCATGCCGGCAAAGACGAGCCATGGCGGCGTGTCGATTTCGCGCGTGTCTTCCGGCCAGGCGAGCCGACCACCGCCGACAAGCCCGCCGTTAACAAAAATCGAATCCGGCCAATCGATCACGATTGAGGTTTCCGGCTGTGCATGCGTGGCGAGCGCATCAGCGAGCGCTGCCATGCCGGCATAGAATGTCCGGCGCGCCTTCAGCAGCGGCTCGTCAGGCTCAAGCACCACGGCAAATTCGGCGAGGTCGAAGCGCCCGACATAGACCAGCGTGCCGGCGCCTTTTTCCGGAGCAATCGCCACTGCGTGGGCAAAGGCGTCGCCGACTTCGCGCAGACGAATGACGGTGAATGGCGGTGGCAATGCCAGTTCCGGCGCGAGGCGCGTTTGCGGACGGGCCGTCTCAAGCGGCATTGTTTGTCACTCTACCATTCACTTTAGAATACATATAATTATAGCCTTGGAAGGTCCCGAGGCCAGACCCGCGGCCACCGGGAATAATGTGAAGGCAGTGCCAAACGGCACTCAGCCTTGAACTGGCGGGGCAAGCGAAAAGGTTAACAAGTCCGATGGCCGAAGGGCCGCGAAACATCCTGATCTGCTCGTGCGAAGACACCATGCCGCTTGACGGCGAAAAGGTGCGCCGCGCCTGCCGCGATTCCGTGGTGATCGAGGGCCGGCAACTCTGCCGCGCGGAGCTCGATCGGGTCCGCAAAGCAGCAGCTGGCGGCGAGCCCGTCGTCATTGCCTGCACCCAGGAAGCACCGCTGTTCAGCGAAGTCGCGGAAGAGAGCGGCGCGGACGCTCCGACATTCGTCAATATTCGCGAAACCGGCGGATGGGCCAAAGACGCAACGAAGGCCGGACCAAAAATTGCGGCCTTGATTGCGGCAGCTGGGTCGCCCGCGCCGGATGTTTCGTTTGTGTCGCTGTCGAGCGACGGCGTGACGCTTCTCTATGGCAAAGACGAACGCGTCATCGAAGCCGCCGAGCTGCTCAAGGACCACCTCGACGTGACCGTGCTGATCAAGGCCGGTTCCGAACTCACCCCGCGGC
>JBEVFG010000302.1:0-4352 GCA_040512415.1 Pseudolabrys sp.
CGATGCTGCTTGAGCGCTTCCCGCAACTGACCATCAACGTCGTCGGTCATCACAGCGATGTGGACCCTTACATCGCCGACGTTGACATTCTGCTGTGCTTTTCCCCGCCGATGGCCGACCACGTGGTGCGCGACGCGTCGAAGCTGAAGTGGATCCAGGCGCTCGGCACCGGTGTCGACAACATCGTCGACCTGCCTTCCCTCGGAAAGGAAGTGCTGGTCACGAATGTTCGCGGCATCCACGGGGCGCCGGTGTCCGAGGCGACAATCGCCTTCATGCTCTCGCTCGCGCGCGACATGCCACGCTCGGTGCGTGCGCAGGAGCAATCCAAGTGGGAACGCTGGCCGTCGGCGCTGCTCGCGGGCAAGACCGTCGGCATCTTGGGCGTGGGTTTGATTGCCGAATATCTCGCGCAGATCTGCAAGACCTTCGGCATGACCGTCGTCGGCATCAGCGGTAGCCCCCGCGAAACCAGGCATTTCGATCGCATGGCGCACCGGAACGATCTCACCAAAGTGGTGGGCGATCTTGATTTTCTGGTCGTGCTCACGCCGCTCTCCGCGGAAACACGCAACATTGTCGGCGAAAAGGTCTTTGCCGCGATGAAGCCGACGGCCTATCTGGTCAATGTCGCGCGTGGCGGCGTTGTCGATGAGCCGGCTTTGATCGCCGCCCTTGAGGCAGGGAAAATCGCCGGCGCCGGACTCGATGTTTTCTCGCAGGAGCCTCTGCCGTCCGACAATCCGTTGTGGAAGACGAAAAATTTGACGATCTTCTCGCATCTCGGCGGTTATTCGCAGGGTTACGAAGACCGTGCGATGCCGACCATCGCCGGCAATATGGGAAAATTCCTTGCCGGCGATCTCAAATCCATGATCAACATTGTGCGCAAGCCCGCTTCCTGGAAAGACTGAAACCATGGCCTTGTCCGAACGCCTCAACACGCCGATCTCCGACGCCGAGCTTGCACGCCGCTGGCGCGCCGTGCGCGCAGCCATGGAGAAAGAAAAGATCGACGTTCTGCTGATGCAGAACAACAACGATCACATGGGCGGCTACGTGCGCTGGTTCACCGACATGCCGGCCACCAACGGTTATCCCAACACCGTGGTGTTTCCGCGCGACGATGAAATGACCGTGGTGTGCCAAGGCCCCTTCGGCGGCGGCGAGGCGACAGCGCAGGGCGACCAAAGCTGGCGTGGTGTGAAGCGCATTCTCACGACGCCGAGCTACGCGTCAGCGCACTACACGAAGGAGTACGATGCCGAGCTTGCCGCCACTGCAATCAAACCCTTCGCCAAAGGTGTGATCGGCTATGTCGGCACCTACCAGATGTCCTATGCGACGCTCGATTACGTCAAACGCGCTTTTCCGCAAGCGCGATTCGTCGACGCGACCGACATGGTCGACCGCATCAAGGTCATCAAAAGCCCCGAGGAGATGGAACTCGTGAAGCGCGCCGCGCTGATGCAGGACGGCGCCATGCGCGCCGCCTTTGCGGCCGTGAAACCCGGCATGCGCGACACCGAAGTCGCCGCCGTCGCGCAACATTACAGCCAGTGCCACGGCAGCGAGAACGGTATCTATCTCTGCGCCTCGATGCCGCTCGGAAAGCCGTCCAAGTTTTCCAACCGGCACTTGCAGAACCGCGTCATCCAAAAGGGCGATCAGATCGCGCTTCTGGTCGAGGACAACGGCCCGGGCGGCATGTACACCGAGCTCGGACGCTCCTGCGTCGTCGGCGCAAAAGCGCCGCAGGCGATGAAAGATGAGCTCGAGTTCTGCAAGGCGTCGCGCAAGTTTACGCTCGATCTGCTCAAGCCCGGCACGCCGTGCAAGGACATCTGGGACGCTTTCAACGATTTCATGAAGAAAAACGGCAGGCCTGCGGAAGCCCGGCTTTATTGTCATGGCCAGGGCTATGACCTGGTGGAACGTCCCCTTGTGCGCCACGACGAGCCTATGACCATCGCGAAGGACATGAACATCGTCGTTCATCCGACGTATATCCACGGCGGCTATCTCAATTGGCTGTGCGACAATTACCTGATCGGCGGTAACGGCCCGGGTGATCGGCTGCACCAGTTTCCCGAAGATGTGATCGAGGTCGGTTAGCTGTCCGACACCTGCGCGCTTGACCGCCGGCCGCCGGCGGCGCATGTCCCTGCGCGTCTTTTGTTCACGAGGAAGCTAATGAAAAAGGTAATGTTTGCGGCTGCCTTCGCCGCGCTGGTGTCGGCTGGTCAGGCCGGCGCCCAACAGTTCCCTGCTCGCCCGGTGACGATGGTCATTCCATTTGCCGCGGGTGGGCCGCAAGACACGATTGGTCGCGTCATCGCGCAGCGCATGAGCGAACTGCTCGGTCAGCAAGTCGTCGTTGAAAACGTCGGCGGCGCAGGTGGCATGACCGGCTCCAAGCGCGTCGCCGATGCGAAGCCTGACGGCTACACGATGGTGCTCGGCAGCGTCGGCACGCATGCGCAAAACCAGACGCTCTACAAGCGGCCCCTATACAATGTGGAGACCGATTTCACGCCGGTGGCCTACCTCGCGATAACTCCGATCGCGCTGATCACCCGGCCGGACCTGCCGGCGAGCAATCTCAAGGACTTTGTTGCCTACGCCAAAGCCAATCAGGGCAAAATGCAATTCGGTTCCGCGGGCGCCGGCTCCGCCACGCATCTCGGCTGCGTCGTTCTGAACACGGCCATGGGCGCGCCGATGATCACGCATGTCCCCTATAAAGGGACCGGCCCGGCAATGCAGGACCTTATCGCCGGCCGTATCGATTACCTGTGCGAGATCATCGCGACGGCCAAGCCGCAAATCGAGGGCCAGAAAGTCAAAGGCGTCGCCATCATGACCAAAGAGCGTTCGCCGGTCCTGCCCGACCTTGCGACCACCGTCGAACAGGGCCTCGACGTCCAGGCCTATACCTGGAGCTCGCTGTTCCTTCCGAAAGGCGCCCCGGCTGATGTTGTGAAGAAGCTCAACGAAGCTGCGGTCGGCGCAATTGCGACGCCATCCGTGCAGGAGCGGCTCGCGAAACTGGGCGCGACCGTTGCCGCACCGAATGAGCGTAGTCCGCAATGGCTTGCCGACTTCGTGAAGAGCGAAGTAAAAAAGTGGGAAACCCCAATCAAGGCAAGCGGCGTGCAGGTGGAATAAGACTTGCCGCCAGGGTGCATGCGGTAGCGTAAAGGAACAAGGGGTTGACCATGGCTGACGTCAAGTTTCTCAACCCCGACACGCTCGGGAAGCCGCTTGGCCAGTACTCGCATCTCACCCGAGTCAAGGCGTCGGAATTTGTCTTCATCGCCGGCCAGGTTGGCGTCGACAGCAACGGCAAGCTTGTCGGCGACGGCGATTTCGACGCCCAATGCGTGCAGACCTTCGCGAATATCGAGGCGGCGCTGAAATCGGTCGGAGCGGGATGGGGAAATATCGTCCAGTTCACGACCTACCTTGTGCACTCGCAGGATATTCCCAAGTTTATGAAATACCGGCTACGCGAATTTCCGAAAATGTTTCCGAGCGGCGCCTACCCGCCGAATACGCTGCTGATGATCGACCGCCTCGTGCAGGAAGCTTTGCTGGTCGAAGTGCAGGCCGTCGCCGCGCTCTAGCCGGCGGCCGGCTTGTCCATCAGGCTGACGTGGGCCGCCACCACGCGCCAGCCCTCCGGAAATTTGACCCAGGTCTGCATCTGGCGGCCGATTTTTCCCGGCGCGGAAGGCCGCTCGTAAAGCGTCGAGGCAACCGCAAATTCGCGGCCGAACGTCGTGATAATGGTGCGCGACAATTTCCGGCCGAGCGCAACCGGCGAGCGCGCCGATCGGAACGATTTGATCTCCGAATATCCGTGGAGGATTTCGCCGGCGCCGTAGCGGATCGTGCGCGGATCGTCGCGAAACAATTCGTCGAGCATCGGGACGTCGTTCGAGACCAGCGCCTTTTCGTATCGATCGAACGCCGCCCTCACCTCCGCAACGACGTCGGGTAGATCGATTTCCATTGTCCTCTCCTCCGAGCCTGCTAGCGCCAACCTGTTGCAATGACGTAAGCTGGCTGGATAGCAAGTCCGTCGGCTTGCTGCGAGCGTAGAAAAAATGGGGGAGGACTACGTGAAAGCCTTAAAAGCGCTGCTGATCGGACTGACGCTGCTGTGCTCGGCATCGGCCATGGCGCAGGATTTTCCCAACAAGCCGATCAGGCTGATCGTGCCCTTCCCGCCTGGCGGCCCCAACGACATCATCGCGCGTGTTGTTGGCCAGCGCATGTCGGAAATCCTCAAGCAGTCGATCATCATCGAAAACCGCTCCGGGCAAGGCGGCGTCGCCGGCACCGACGCC
>JBEVFG010000303.1:0-3864 GCA_040512415.1 Pseudolabrys sp.
ACCGACCCTGGCGGCGGCGGACCTGCGCCCGCGCCACTTTCAGCTGTAGGCTCGCCCTGGCCGTTCAGCAAACCGCCGATCGCGTCGTTGCCGCCGGCGTTGCCGTTGTTACCAGAGACAGTTGTCGACCCGAACCCTGGGATGGATGCGGTGTCGGTGCCACTCGGAATGTCCGAGCGGGTACGGGGCGTGCCGCCCATGCCGCGAATCTGATCGGAAAGCTGTTGCACCTCCGTCGACAGCGCACGAACCTGCGTTTCAAGGCTGTCGATACGGGCGGAATCGGCGCCGCCGGCAGCTGTCGGAAAAGCTTGCGATGCTCCACCGCCGTTTTTCGCGAGCGATTCAAGCGTGCCGACCACCACCTGCATGTCCACGAGCTGTTCTTCGAGCGCTTCGACTCGCGACTTGAGCCCGCCGTCGCTCGCAGGCGCGCCAGCGGCGGCTTTCGCTGCGCGGGAGTCAGGCGTCTGCGCGATCGCCACCGCAGGAATAACAGCGAGTACGAACGCCAGCCCGATTACCTCGAATCGCAGGCCACGTCGGTAGGTCTCAGCAAGCTTGGCCATTCCCGGCTCTGCCCCTCGAAATCGTTTGCGTCAGCACGCCGAAGCCGGAATTTCGACCGCCTTTGACCGCGGCAGCTTACCCCGGGAAGGCCCGCGCCTCCACCTACGCCCGGTCGCAGCTTGGTTGCAACCGGCACGACGGCATCACTGTGAGATCTGCTCGCCGGAACTTGCGCGTGAACCGAGGGCGCCGCCCAAGGACGACCTGGACAGCCCTGGCACCTGCTGCTGGCTGGAAAGCCAGCCCGAATCGAGATGCCAGTAGTTGATCAGCACTTCAGCGTTCCGGTTCTGAGCCGTGCACAGCGGTCCGTCACAGGTCGCGGGACGATCCTTATCGCCGGCAGCCTTGATCTCAATACGGGCGGGCGGCACGCCGGCGGCAACCAGCCTGTCCCTGACGACTTGCGCGCGCTGAAGCGAAAGATCCCTTGCAGCCTTCCAGTCGCCTTCGCTATCCGCCCTGCCGATGATCATGATGGAAAGATCCGACCGCGCGCTGAGCCAGCGAGCCTGATGTTCGATCACACCACGTGCGCGGCCGCCGAGCGCCGCGCTGTTTTCGGCAAAGAACACCCGGTCGCCGACGTCGACTAGGAAAGCACGGCGGTATTCGGCTGTCCGCTCAGACTCGTCGGCCTTCAGGCGGGCCCGGACCTCGGGATCAAGCTGGCCTCCGTCGAGCGCCGCAAGGGCTCGCTTCGCCTTGGACGCCTCTTGGGTACCGGGAAAGTCGCTGATGACCTGGCCGAGCAACCGCCGGCCTGAGTCTTCGGCATGGTCCGAAATCGCGTCCAGGCCATCTTCGAGCAGCTCGCTCGCGGTGACGCTATCCTGATCGCGATCTTGCGCGCCGGCGGCCGACACCAGCACACCCGCGAGCCCGAGCACACACAGGCAGCCAGCCGCAAATATGGAAGTCCGCAATTTCAACATCGAACAAGGGCGCCGCATCGAGAATTTCTCGACGTCCTTATGCGAGTCCAATTGGGCCAAACTGTGCTGAATTTAAAGGAGGTAAAAGGTTTGTTAACCTGTTGCTGAATTGAGCCATTCGAATGAACGGCTCAACTCGACAGGTGTTGCGCGCGACTCAGCGCTGACTGACTACGCCGCCGCTATTGAGCACCGTCTGCGCTCGGCGATTCTGCGACCAGCATGAAATGTCGTTGCAAACCGCGACCGGGCGCTCCTTGCCGTAAGAGATCGTCCGGATCCGCGCGCCGTTGATTCCGTGCTGCGAGAGGAAGTTTCGCACCGTGGTTGCGCGCCGCGCGCCAAGCGCGATGTTGTATTCTCGCGTGCCGCGCTCGTCGGCGTGGCCTTCGATGGTGATCGTATATTGCGGATACTGCTGCAGCCATTGCGACTGCTTATTCAGCGTCTGCTCGGCTTCAGGTGTGAGATCGACCGAGTCCGTCGAGAAATAGACGATATCGCCCACATTCTGCGTGAAATCGCGCTGCGACCCCGGCGTAGCGTTGCCGTACTTGCTGCTCAACGCGTCCGGCTGCATGTCCTTGTTCGCACATGCGCCCAGCAACGCGGCAGCAATCGAAACGGCGGCAATGCGCAGACCCAAGCTCCGCGCCAAGATAGCCATCATTCCGCTAATCCCTTCGTATCGATTTGATCTGACGCGCGAGTCGCTGAGCGGTTCGTCGGCGTCATTGTTCACTACGCGCATAGCCGAGCGTTCAGCCCAAAATATGGCCGATTCCGTAGGTGTAGGCCCAACTATCCGCCATATCTCTTCGACAATCGCGCATCCCGTGGCCACGCCCCGTCTCGGGACTATTAGCATCGCGACTCGAAGTGTGTGTGCGACTAATTTGATTTACGAGCAGTTTTCTGCGCGGTTTTTCACGATATTCGCTGACGCGTGCAAGCGAACAACGTGTCTCGCGGATCTCCGCAATTCGCCAACATCGGAAAGATCGACCCCCGCGACTGGCACCCCAAAAAAGCTCAAGACCGAGATGCTGGCAGATCATGCCAACAACTCGGTCTTGAAGATTAGGATGAAAAACGCAGTACTAAGAAGACAGGTGGCGCTTAGTGCGCGACCTGCTCCGAAGCGACGGGCCCGCCAAGCTTCAGCGGCGTATGTTCTGCTTCCCGACGGCAAGCGCCGAGAGCAACTGCAACCAAAACTGTAGCAAGAACGATTGCGCTCTTCATATGTAGTCTCCTTTGAGTTCCAGATGTCCCGCTAGGATTAGCGAGCAACCTGGTCGCTTGCGGTCGGGCCGCCGAGCTTCAAAGGCGTATGCTCAGCTTCGCGACGGCAAGCGCCGAGAGCGACAGCCGCAACAACTGCTGACAAAAGGATCAGCCCCTTCACACCCTGCATGGTCATATCTCCTGATACGATTCCGGCAAAAGCCGTACTCTGGGGTACCGGTAGGGCGCTCGACGATCAAGGACGGAGGCGGCAAATCCCAAGTTTTCCAAGCCTATAGGTGCGAAAATGCAACGGGCGTTAGTGGGGAAAAATCAACACTTTTTGCGCCGAAGTTAACAGGCGCAAGCCGATGTTTTTACGGACCTTTCTCTGATTGCCGCGCCACACCGTTAATATCTGTGGCGCTTCGTTCGTAAACGAGATCTTAATTCAGGAGGGGCGACCACGCCGGGTCCGACGCGAAGGACGGGGTGTCTACTTTTCGCTCGTTGTAACCGGTGATGTCGACCGAGAAGATTCGGGGTCCGCCGCTCTCTCCGTTGCTCAGATCCCGGAAGAACATCAGGACCCGGCCGTTGGGAGCCCAGGTCGGCCCCTCGTTGTGGAATCCCTCCGTGAGGGTCCGCTCTCCCGAGCCGTCGGGTTTCATGACGCCGATGATGAACTGGCCGCCAGTCTGTTTCGTAAAGGCGATGTAGTCGCCGCGAGGCGACCAGACCGGGGTCGAGTAGCTGCCATCCCCGGTCGAGATCGGGTGCTGGCCTGAACCGTCCGAATTCATCACCCATAGCTGCTGGCGCCCGCCCCGGTCACTCTCGAACACGATCTGGCTGCCATCCGGCGCATAACTCGGGCTCGTATCGATGCCGCCCGATTGCGTCAGCCGCCGCGGCTGCCGTGATCGCAGATCCATCTCGTAGAGGCTCGACCCGCCGTCGGGCGTCCCAAGGCTCATGATCACCCGCTGCCCATCGGGCGAGAAGCGCGGCGCGAATGTCATGTTTGGAAAATCGCCGACGACTTCCCGCTGACCCGTCTCGAGGTTCATGATGAACACCCGCGGCTGGTCGCTGGTGTACGACATGTAGGTGATCTCCTGGTTCGTCGGCG
>JBEVFG010000304.1:0-4147 GCA_040512415.1 Pseudolabrys sp.
GGTAGTAATTTGGGCGCCACCAGCAGCGGCCATAGGCCCCACAAACCCAACGTACTTGCTCAATTTTCGCCGCAGGATCGTTCGGGACCGGCGCGATCGGCATTGCAGAAGCTGCGGTCACTGTGAGACCGCAACAAATTGCGGCAGCCGCAAACAAGAGCGTTACTTTTCTCATGGCGCTCCTCCGTACACGCGCTCTTAACGCGCTAAGATGGTGGAGGTTTCCAAGCGAGGATTCCTTGAGTGGCTGAACATTTAGTCAGACTGGACGTATTCCATTAGGATCGCTGGCGTTGGCGCCAGCCGATGGAACGCCTGATGCTGTCCGGGTGGAGAACCTGGTTTATTAAGTCGGTGAAACGGCGACGAAATTGAGCATCAAGAATGTCTTCGATGCTTTCTACGCTTTCATCATGCGTTAGCGCATCAAACTGGCGTCTTAGTAATTCCCATTCGTTTGTTTTTGACACCGAGTGTGCCTTCCACGTGCGGCGTCTAAGATCTTGCCGGACGTTTATCGAGTCATGGCGTTAAGCGCGAGCATGAGCAGAAATACGCCGCCCAAGGACCACCCAAACAACCGCGCTACCTGCTGTTCTCCCATAAGCCGATAACGACGGAACTGAACAAATGTTCAGTCAGCCACGGTTTTTTCTTGGCAAGAAACCGACGCGACGATGTGTATGGAACCGAGGGAACTGCTCGGAGTAAAGGTCGAGCTGGAACGAATGGATATCGCTTTACGTTTAGTGAGAGACCGCGCGGGATTCCCCCGTCCGCTTACGCGCGGTGCGTTCAGCAAGAAGAGCCAAGTGGGAGTCCCCCTGCTTGGCTCTTCTGCCGCCACATCGGCCGTTCTATCTATGCGTTGTATTTTCCAGGGAGGAGCGCGTGGAGGGCGGACCCCCGGTCGCGACGCTACGTTGCGGCTGGGGTTCCTGTTACTCCGTTGGGAAAGGCTTACCGCTTAGCGGCAGGATCATCGTCTGCGTGCGCTTTGGGTCATAAGCGGACATGTGCAGCACACAAGCCAATGTCCGCTAAGTGCCAAAAGCGGACATCAAGACCCTTCTTAGCTGTGAGCTATTCGATGACCTCGTCGGCGCGGCTAAGCACCGATTGCGGCACGGTAATGCCAAGCGCGTTGGCGGTTTTGAGGTTGACGAGCAGAACGAATTTCGTCGGTAGCACGACCGGCAAGTCACCTGGCTTTTCGCCATTCGTCATCTGTCGGTCCGGCAGTCGTGAGCTCCGATCCCTTGTTCTTCATCGCGCGCCTTCGAGGAGTATGCGGATCTATGCGCATGCTCGTGAGGTCGTAATCCTCGATGGCGCGGTCGTGCTGGCCTTTGCGGCGATAGGCGTTACCGCGACTGCTGTGGGCGACGGCGAGGTCGTTGTTCGATACCTTGCCCGACTGGATCACGGTGGTGCAGCCGCTGATCCGTAGGTCGAGCGAAACACCGTTCGCCTCGCTGGCATAGCACCACGTCCGTGCCTGCGATTGCTGCGCCTGGGCCGGGCCGAGACTGGCCGTCGCGGCGAGCGCGACGGCACACGCAGTCGTTCGTATGGCGGCTAACATTGATTGCTTATCCCCTTCGCGGCGGGCGGCACCGCTCTACCGCTAGCGAAGTCAGATATTGTTGGCGGGCTTGCAGCGCGACCACATCCTTGTCGGCTGCGCCTTTGAAATCCATGGCGAACCACAGCGGCCACACCACCAGTCCGGCGACACCGGCTGCGACGTTCTGCGCAACCTTCATGCCTTTCTCGTCGGCGAGTTCCTGAACCTTCATATTGTTGGCGTTGATCTCGGCCTGGATCATTTGGCAGTTTGACGAAGCGTCGTGCGCCATGACCGTTTGTATTTGCTGCGGGTCACGTCCCGCGCATCCAGCAGTCAGCAGCGCAAGCACGCATAATCGAACAATCACCGAATGCATTTTTTCTCCCGGTCGCGGCGCCTCGCTAAAATGCGAGCCGGGTGAAATGACACGGCTGGCCGCTCGCTCGCATAAATAGCGCGCCTTGCCACTCATGCCTTGTCGGCGCGTGCCAATGTTTTGTGATTTCGAGCCAACAGCGCGCCTATTTCCGGCATGGCAATTGCCGACACCGGAGCGGCTTCTCACCACTCACGGGTCGATTCTGGCTAACACCGTAACGTCAGCGGGCAATTTGCGCACGGCCTAGAACGTTCCGTCGATTATTCTTATTGCTGCCGGTGTCTTCGGGTTTTTGACCTTGGTCCAATTCTTCGACGTACCTGAGCGATACGGCATTCAGTTTCTTTGAAACGTCGGCATTTGCATGATGAAATAGATGCGAGAAGCGTGAGCTTAAATGGAGGAAAGACAATGGCGATTTTTTCCGGTCAGGTTCAAAGCTACTATCTTAGTATTTGGAGCAAAGCAGCGACTACCGGTTACGAGGGTTCTATAATTCTGAATGGGACTTTTGGTACGGCGAATTACAATTTCGTTCCGCTGAATGGAACGCTTGGAGCGAACCAAAAACGCCCCATGGAAAATGTCTTCGATGTCTGGAGCTCGATGTCCACCTGGCCGCATTGTGTTGACATGTTACGCAACGAAAGCCCGGTAAATTTCTATTATAATGACGCGACCAATGTGGCGCTGCTCACGACCAGTCTGGAGCCCGTGGGTGAAGGGGAGCAGTGAGTCACGGTCTGTTAGAGGCTGCTTGGCGACGATTTGGTGGATGAGACCGCGAAAGCACTGGGCCTCACAATTCCGCCGTCCGTACTCGCCCGCGCTGACGAGGTGATCGAATAAGTAGCGCGATGTCCGCTTTTGGCACAAAGCGGACATGAGCTAGTGCACTGCACATGTCCGCTTTCGGGGGTAGAGCGGACATGACCTTTTACGCTGCACATGTCTGCTTTTGACCCAAAGCGGACATCGAGCCTGATGAGCATCTGAGCCAGGGTATGTGAATTTCGCTCTCGCCGCTCGGTCGCAAAATCTGCAAAAATTGCTCTCGGCGACAGGTCAGCGCTTGGGATCTTTGTGTTGCTTTTGCTCGTCCAGGCGCATGACGGCCGCCGCGGCGCCGATGACGACCGGCACGGCGAGACACCAGAAACCCCAGAGCCAGTAGAGCAGCGCCGCCACGGCGCAGCCCGCCGCAAATAACAGGATGCTCATCGCCATGCGCGAGAATCGTGTGCGCACCGCCGGCGCTTGGTCGGGCGCGACGCCGGCGAGCAGATCGACCGCATCGAGCGTGGCCTGCGTGGTCGAGCCGGTCATCAACGTGGTCGGCGGCAGGTTCGCAAGATGCACGCGCTGCAGCGCGTTCTGCAAAGCCATCGCAGCAATCCCGGCGAAACCGGTCAGCAGCGCCGCCGGACTGTCGGCATCGGCGAACGGGCCGAACCGCACCGCGAGCATGAAGAAGGCCGCGAGCAGGACCAACTCCGCTGCGAGCATGATACGAAGCACCGGCAGATTGCGACGCCGCAATGCCCCGCCGGCAAGGCGTGCGAGCGCGATCACTGCGATGAACTCGGGCAGCGCCAGGATCTTGTTGAGAATGCCGTGGCTGCCTAGCACCAGCGCTGCGCCGAGTGTAACGAAGTTGCCGGTGACATGGGCGACGAAAAGGCCTTGCAGGCTGAGGAAGCCTACGGTGTCGACAAAGCCGCCGTTGAAGGAAAGCAATGCAGAGATGACGAGGGGGCCGCGGGGTTGGGGCATGGTCAAGAACTGGTGAGTTTTGCCAAATCGAATACCGCTGCGAATGCCGGTCTATTTCCAAATTGGTCAGAGCTTCTGACCTTGTCATTTTTCGTTCACGCCATCCTATCTATATCGTAGCGGGCACCCATGATTTAATGCGCGGACGGGAACCAAGGGGGAAGCACATGGCAATGTCACCGAACACCTCGCATCCGACCCTCTCTCACACGGATAACCTCGCCGCGACTTGGAGCGATGTTCTGCTCCTTGTGGGCCGCGTATTTCTCGGTTGGCTTTTTCTGGCTTCGGGCTACGGCAAGTTTGGCAGCATTGCCGGGACCACCGCCTACTTCACGAACCTGGGCATGTCACCACCAGGATTGTGGGCTTGGTTTGCGGCCTTTACTGAAGTCATTCTTGGCGCTGCCCTAATCCTCGGCTTC
>JBEVFG010000305.1:0-6285 GCA_040512415.1 Pseudolabrys sp.
AATGCTCTGATGGCGCTCGAGGGCGGCCTGTAGCTTGCGCTGGTATTGCTGCTGCTCGATGGCCATGCCGAGAATGTTCGCGGCACCTTTCAGAAATGCGATGCCATGCTCGCTGAACTCGCCTTCGGATCGGCTGTCGACTTCGAGCACACCGAATGGCGAGCCATCACCTTGCAAAATGACATTCATTGCACGACGAATGCCGTGTTCTATGAGCAACTCGGGAGTACGAAATCGTTGCTCGTTTTCGAGATGGTTGGAAATTACGGGCTTGCCCGTGCGCAAGGCATAGCCTGCAGGCGAGGCCAAGTCGGCCCCGACCGTGGCATTCCCGACCACGCCCTCGCCCCAGCCGACACCCGCGCGAACCAGAAGCCTTTTCTCAGCCGGAATGTATTCCATCACTTTGCAGTATTCCGCCCCGAGCCCTTCCGCTGTCACTCTGGCGGTGTGATTGAGCATTTCAATGAAGCTGGTGCCTTGCAGTGCAAGGACACCGAGTTCGGCGAGCAGCTCTTGCTGGCGAATGCGCAGACGAAGCGCGCGACCGGTCAAGTCGTCTGACTGACCACCGCCGGATTGGGGCTCAACAACTGGCTCTTTCGTCCCAGGCGGGCTCATAGCCGATTGTATTATCCCTGTGGCCCGAGAGTTATCAACGGCTCCCTGGAACTTTCAACGCGGACAGTAGCCGCTTACGCAGACAAAATGTCCCCCTTGGGTCATTAGCGGACATGGCAGCAAGTCAGAGCGATGTCCGCTTTACCCCCGAAAGCGGACATGTGCAGTGCAACTAGGGATGTCCGCTAAGTGCCAATAGCGGACTCATGCAGCGCAGCAAAGGGTCGTCATTCGATCAGCTCGCCGGCGAGCGTAAGCAGATTCACGGAATATTGAGGCCGAGCGCTTTTGGCGGTTGCGAGGTTGATGACCGGCTCTGACGACCTGCTGGACCGGCAGATCGGCGGCCGTGGCGCCTTTGAGACTCTTGCCCGCGTAGATGCCGGCTTGGCGGTGTGAATCGAACAGGCTGGTTCCGTAACTCATCAGCGATCAGCGACGTGTCCAGCGCGCGCGAGATGTCGGGGACTGGGCATTTGTTCGGTCGCTTGATGGCTACTCCGGGCACGCGAAGAAAATTTGGGGAGAACAGCACCTCGCAGCATTCCTTGCCGTGGCATCCGAGCCATTGCAGCGCGCCCTTGTGCTCGCATTGGAAACCGGCCAGCGGCAGGGTGATCTATTAGCGCTTCCGTGGTCGGCATATGACGGTCAATGGATTCGTTTGCGCCAAGCCAAGACAGGCCGCCGCGTCAATATCCCGGTGACCCGCCGCCTACGGGCCGTCCTCGACAACACCAAGCGCACCGCAACTGTGATCCTGACCAACAAGCGCGGCATGGCGTGGTCGCCGGATGCCTTTCGCGTCGCGTGGGGCGAAGCCTGCCGCAAGGCCAAGATCACCGGCCTGCATTTTCACGATTTGCGCGGCACCGCCGTGACGCGGCTTGCCGAGGCAGAATGCTCCAACGCGGAGATTTGCAGCATCACCGGTCATGCAATGAAGGACGTGGGAGCAATCCTCGATAAGTATCTCGCGCGTACTGACAAGATTGCATTGGCCGCAATCGCCAAACTGGAAAGAGGCAGCAAATGACGACCCGACCGGAGCGAACGTTCGGGCAACCGAAACTGTAAAATGAACTGTAAAATGCCGGTCCAGATTATTGCTAAGTAGTGGAGCCCATAGCCCGAACTCAAAACGGCCTACACGGTTGGAATGTCCGCTAAGTGCTACTTCGGAATAAACCTCGCCATGCGTGGCTAACGCAGAAGAAGTCAGACCGCGTTACATCGAAGCAGGCAATTGATCGGCGGGATTGGCATGTCCGCCGCCTGCGAAACGCCATTTCCGCTTTACCCCCGAAAGCGGACATTCGCAGGCATGATCGACATGTCCGCTAAGTGCCATTAGCGGACATGCAACGGGTCACTAGAGGGCGGATTTTCTGGGCGTAGCGATCACGCTGTCGAGCCATGCAGCCAACGTATCCAGCACGTCTCCAAGAACTTGCGTATCTGTCCGACCTGTCCGGGCCGGCACATGAAAGGAATGATCGGCATCCGAAAACAGCTTTAGCGTTGCGCGCCGGCCGAGTTTTTTGCAGAGCGGTTCCAGTTGATCGAGCGACGCCAGCGTATCGCGGGTACCCTGCAAAAACAGCATCGGGATTTGTACTTGAAACAGATGTTCGGCGCGGTTCTGCGACGGGTGGCCGGCCGGATGAAGCGGAAATCCAAGGAATGCTAATCCACACACGCCTTGCAGGGGAGCTTTCGCCTGCGTCTGCGATGTCATTCGGCCGCCGAACGATTTGCCGCCGCCAATGAGCGGAAGTTCCGGTAGCAAGCGCAGCGCCGCAGTCACGGCGGCGCTGACCGTTGTTTGCGCCAATTGCGGCGGATCGGGCCGCCTAGCGCCACGCTCCATGTATGGAAACTGGTAGCGCAAAGTGGCGATGCCGCGCCGTGCAAGTTCTGCCGCCACAGCTACCATGAAGGGATGATCCATTCCCGCTCCCGCCCCATGCGCCAGCACGTAGCAAGCCCGTGCCTGGGCCGGCGTTTGCAGCAAGCCGGAAACGCGAACGGCGTCGGTAACCGCAATACTGATAGGTTTGGCAACCGCAGAAGACACGAGGCACCGGTTCAAACCAAGGACACGGGAAGGGGTCGGGCTGACGCCAGCCAATGTCCGCTTTGTGTCACGTCGCGACAGCTCGGCGCAATGTCCGCTTTACCCCCGAAAGCGGACATTCGTGGGCGCGGCTGTCCGCGCTGAAAAAAGTCGGGTCTAGTTCAGTCAATTCCGTATTGCTGTGTTCGATCATCACCAACCCAGCTCGGCGCCCAGCCTGGCCCAGTGAAGTAGCCAGCGCGCCGCTCCTCGCGGGCGAGAGCCACCATGTTTTCCTCTGGCGTCGCCAGCGGGTCGTAGTCGTCTATGGCGCGCGATTGCAGCCGATGGGCCGGCACCGCCCCTGCATGCTCAATCGCAGCGAGACACGCACCGGCAACCGCATTGGCAATGTCGTCGTGGCCACCAGGAGGATGATCTATGCTGTCGCGGCCCCCGCGCGTGGTGCGCCGCTCAAGCGCCAAGAACTGCTGCCGCATGCGGCGATGGTCGAGCAACGCAACCGCGCGGCTGTTTAATAGCGGCAGGAAGTCCCGGTAGATGTCAGACTTGGCGCGCTCGGAAGTCTCATAGCCGATGCCGCGCTGGATAAACGGCTCACGACACCACTCGCCGGCGTATCTGTCGCCATAGACCATCCAGACCTGATACTGACGTAACACCTCGGCGAATTGCTCGACCACCGCATTCGGCGAGAATGGCGGCACCACCTCGCGGATTGCATCAAGGACGATCAGTTTGCCCTCCGTGTGCACAAGTGGGTTGTCCTGATCGCCGGATCGACCGGCTCTGCATTACGTGCTGTTTGCCCTCCCAACCTTCACATCACGCCGATGTCCGACGCGATCTCGTTACGCTGCAAGCGCGATGGGCTCCTTGTAGCGTTCACCCCTGGCCATCATGGCCCAGACCATGCGCGCCATTTTGTTGGCGAGTGCGATGGCGGCGATCTTGGTCGGCCGCCGTGCCAACAATGCCGTGAGCCACGGCCGATGCCTGCTGCCGTGGGTCCTGGCATAGCGAATGACGGCGAGCGCGCCGGCCATGAACAGGCTGCGCAGATAGCGGTCGCCTTGTTTGCTGATACTGCCGAGCCTGTCCTTGCCCCCGCTCGAGTGCTGCTTCGGCACCAGTCCAATCCAGGCCCGAGTAGACGAAGTGCAAGCTGCGCTGCAGACGATCTTCGTTGGAAGTCCCTGAATCTCATGGTCGATATACCTAACAATTGGGACGCAGGACATAAAGAAATACGATCGCTATATTCATCATGGAAGCTCGATGAATTTCATCGCGCGCTGCCGCAGAGTGATTACGAGGAAGATTTATTTCGCGGTCTTTTGTCAGTTGTTTTTTGGGGATTTGCATCTGGGTCTAACGGACGGCAATACGCCATGAGCTCTATCTCGAGCCAAAGCCATTCTCTGCAAGCCCCCTCCCAGCGCTCCCCATCGCGACGCACAAAAATTATCAAAGCACCTGTTCTTTGAAAATCTCTGTGCCGTCCGGCAGATGCACGCGCTCGATCAAATTGGGACCATCGAAGTCGAGCGTTAGATAGCCGTGCGGCCCGAACTTCTGCTCCTCGCCCTTCACCAGCGGATTGGGTCCGTCGAGCACCAGGCAGGATGGAGCATCGGGAATCGCCGACAACCGCTTCCAGGCGATGCCGTTAAGGCGCCGATAGGCAGGGGCGTTCACCACCTCCCTCTTGCGCGGCGAAGGGATGCCACCGTGGCCGATGCAACGGCCGAGCAGTCCGAAGGTCGGATGCTTGTCGTAGATGATGCAGTTGTGCTCGTGGCCCCAGTACCAGGCGGTGATTGCCTTCTTCTGGAACAGGTCGGCGAGCGTGTTCTGCAGGTTGGGTCCCTGCTTGTCGAGCCGCGAGAAAGGTTGGTGATGTGAGAACAGGATCAACTTCCGCTGCCCCGCCTTTTCTACGACCGATTTCAGCCAGGCAACCTGCTGGGTGTCGAGGGCATGATTGGTGTGGGCAGTGTCGAGCCCGACCAGCAGCCAGTTGGTATTCTGCAGGGCGAAGTAACTCGACGGCTGTTTGAACTTGGGCAGGATGTCGTCGAAATAAGCAAAGCCGCCCGAATACATTTCGTGATTGCCGTTGAGCGCACGGCTGACTTTGGCGGCACTCGTGGGCCAGGCGTCAAGGAAACGCTGCTTCGTCTCCGTTTTAGTGCCGGAATAGTATATATCGCCGAGATGCAGCAGCAGTTCATAGCCGCCGGTCCGCTTGATAGAGGCGGCGGAGATCGGCGCGCCGTAGAGATTGGTGCCCCAGTCTCCGACCACCGCAAGATGGCCTTCGTCTGCCACGTTCCCAGCCTTGTTGTCGGGCGGCCGCATGATCGGGTGCCATTGGGTCTCGTCGATATGGTCGAACAGGCTGCGGATCCAGCGCCAAACGTCGCCGCCGGTGAGGCCGCCACCGAACTGCGCTTCGAACCCCCCCGCTGGCAGCGGCGGTCCGGTGTCGCCGCCCTCTGCGATGCCACTCTGCAGCAGGGAGGTCTCGCGGTCCTGAACCGTGATTAACACGTTAGAGCTAGTCCTGGCGGTCTCCTGCTGAAGCTTTTCGAGGATGCCTTTGTAGCGGCCAATGACCTCCTGCTGCACTCGATCGAGATGGGCCTCCAGTCCCGGCGACTCCACGCCTAGCAGAGTGCGCAGCGTAACTATAGGCACAACGTCGGCCTTGGAATGTAACACGATGCCCTCTCAGCCCACGGCGGGGCTACGTGGCTACGATCGTTAAAGCGCGAACCAAGAGCGACGACCGCTTGCGGACTAGACTTTGAACGTAAGCCGTTTCGGCCGATGATGCCATTGTCCGAATGCATCGAGCGATATTGTGCAAGGGCGTAGGTCCGTCTTAGTGTTTTTACGGGAGTGTTTAATGAGCATCGAGAATCCGCCGGACATCCATATCTTGACCCATTTTTTCACTCCGAACCGCGGTCCCGAGCCAAAGTCTTCCACCCTTGGCCTTGATCACGGCGTTTGCTGTCGAGGCTCTCTCAGGAATTTTTGGAACCGATGACGATATAGTCTTAGTCAGGGTCGGGCGTTGGGGGGGCCAACTTGAGTGGTCATTCATTTTTCCACGAAGCAGGGTCCCGATGACGCTACCCTCGCCGTTTATGTTCACGGCGACGTTAGCGCCTTGTAATAGGAGTCCTGCAAGTGATCGCGGATCTCGGGCGGAAGGAACCGGAACAGCGGCCCGAAAGTGCCCGGCCCCGGCTCTGACAGAATGCGCCCCGATAGAATGTTGTTGACCCCGCGCAGGAAGATGTTGGCGAATTGCTGTGCGAATGCCGGCACGTCAGAGCCGACTTGCGACAATGGCTGGATCTCGGCGAATTTCTGGCCCGCGGCGCAATGCCGTCCGACATGGCGAAATCCGAGCGACGACATCGGCACGCGCGCGACGAGGTCTATGCCGTGAACGAGCCGGTATGTCACGTCACCTAGGCTCGCGTTGTAGCTTGCTTGAAACTGTGATCCGCCCACGCGCGGCATGCCAAACGTGTAGACCGCCCGCGGCCGCAATCCTCCCGCGACGGCCATCT
>JBEVFG010000306.1:0-4439 GCA_040512415.1 Pseudolabrys sp.
CTGCCGGGTTCGCCTTGGGCTTAGCCTTCGGCGCGGCCTGCGCGGTAAGGCCGAACAGAGTCGCTCCCGCGAGCGCTGCAGCAAGTGTCCGAGTGTTCATCAGGTTCACCCCCTAGCATCAACCACGAGGCGCGACTTTTACGCCTACCACGTTAACCATCTGTTAAAACGAATCGCGTCCGGCCTGACGATTTCGCGCCTGCTCGCCAAGCTTTGGCGTGCGTGCGCCATGCGCCTGCCGTTCGCGAGGGGCCAGCCGCAGCGGTTCATTGCTGCAAACCTCCGGCGGATAGCTTTCGTACATCGTCCGGGTTTCGCCCGGCATGTAGTCGCGGCGCCTCTCCCCGCGCGCGGCGTGGAACGCCATGAAGGCGCCGGGCGCAATGCACAGGTTGGCCTTTTCCATGTAGGCGAGCAGCAAAGTGCAGGCCGAATAACAGGGCCCGCGAAGCTCCACCACGGTTCCCGATCGGAAGTAGCCCTCAAACGTCATCCGGTGTTCGAGTATGCGCCCGCCGTTGCCGTGGGTCATCACCACCCGCTCGATCGGCGGCGTGATGTCCTGCGGCGGCGTTGTTTTGAATAGCGGGTGGCTATTGCACCGCGTCTATCCCCCAATTGGGGGGGCCGGCACGGGACACGCGCCCTCATGTCCGAGTAGAGGTCATTCGCTGCAGTCTCGGCCGAGACCGCTTGTCCACAAATGCCCGCTTCGCATACGATTTGTCGCGATGGGCCAATGACAACATTTCGCGCGCAGTAAAGCACTCTCAATCCAACGGAAACCCAGCGGCGCGAAGGGCCGCGGCATCGGCTTCAACTTGCGCTGTATCGCGGTAACTGAACTGGGTCTTGAGCCATGCGGCGACCGTGAAATTCGGGCGGGCCGCCAAAAGCTGTTCGGCGGCTCGTCTGGCTTCCTCGGGCCTGCCGGTTCGCTGATAGGCGATCACGATATCGGTAAGACCAAATCCGGGACTACGGGCGTGATACGCTTGGAAGGCCTCAATCGCCTGTTCGGTTCGTCCCGACAGACGGTAAGCGTTTCCGAGAGTACCCAGATAAACTGCAGGATAGTTTGGACTGAGAGTCATCGCCTTCTCACTCAGCACGACCGCTTCTTCAGGATATCCCGATGCTGCAAGAACATGGCTGGCGAGTTCAGCTGTGTCAGCCGACCCGGGCGCCAGCTCGACTGCCTTTCTAGCAGCGGCAACGGCTTCATCGTGTTGCCGCTGAAACAGCAGGATTAGGCTTGAAACGGTGTAGGCGTCGGCATTCCCGGGATCGATTTCAAGCGCCCTGTCGACGTAGGCCAGAGCTTTTTCAATCGCGGTTTCACGGTCGTCCCACCATCCGAAGCGGGCATCAAAACTATGCAATAATCCCAACTCGGCATTAAGCGATGCCGAGGCAGGGTCAAGCGCAAGCGCCCTTTCCCAAAAAAACCGCGCCTGGCTCTGTGCATCTTTGGTCACTGCCTGGCGGTGGTGCGACATCCCCTGAACCCAACAAGTCCACGCCTCGACATTTGTGGTGGTCGTGTAGTGCAGCCGCGCATGTTCACCTTCCGTGAGCTTGACCTGCAGCTCGGTGGCCAGCACCAGTGTGATCTCGTCCTGGATAGCGAAGATATCGTCCATGGCCCGGTCGTAACGCTCGGCCCAGAGGTGCGTGCCGTCTTGGGCGTCGATCAATTGCGCCGTGATCCGAATGCGGTTGCCGCTCTTGCGAACACTGCCCTCAAGCACGTATCGCACGCCAAGTTGCTTTGCCGCCTCGCGGATATCAACCGAACGTCCCTTGTAAATGAAGGTGGAATTGCGTGCGATGACGCGCAAGCCCGCCAGCTTTGACAGGGTAGTGATAATGTCCTCGACCAAACCATCGCAGAAATAATCCTGCTCGGGATCGCCGCTCATGTTCTGGAACGGTAGGACGGCAATGGACGGTTTGTCGGGCAGTGCGAGTGTTGGGGAAGCCGCGAGCGTGCGGCCATCTAGGCGGACCCGATAGGCTCGGACCGGTCGGGTGATATTTTTGAGTTGCTGCGGGCCCATGTCTTCAAAAACAAAATCAAACCGTCCATTGATCTCTTCATAAACCTTGCTTGAGATGCAGATGCCGCCGGGGTCGGCGATACCTTCCAGCCGAGCCGCCACGTTGATGCCGTCGCCGTAGATGCGAGCCTCGTCGTAGATGACATCACCGACGTTGATGCCGACGCGGAATTGCATACGGTTTTTTGGGTTTATAGCGGCATTGCGCTCTATCATCTCGGATTGGATCGAGACCGCACATTTGACTGCGTTCACCACGCTGGGGAATTCGGCAAGAATGCCGTCGCCAGCCGTGTCGATGATGCGACCACCGAACTCGCCGACCATCGGCAGCACGATTGCTTGATGCCCCTTGAGATCATGCACCGTGCGCACCTCGTCCGCGCCCATCAGCGCGCTGTAACCGGCAATGTCCGCAGCAAGGATGGCTGCTAGCCGTCGTTCTACGTGCGCCTCAGCCACAAGTATCGCCCCAAAGCGTGATGAACTCGTGCCGCTTCATGAACCAGTCTTTTTCAAGATGAGGGGTGGAAATTAGCACGCCACGCGCTGTTGTGCACCACAGCAAAATTGATCGCCAAATGTCGCCTTGGGGGTCATTTTCGACCAAGTTCAGTGGGGTTTGCCTATCGGCCCCTTCCGCGGACATTCCGCCAGCGCCCGTCTTTGACGTATGCGCCCTAACTAGGGCGCGTACTCATAAAACCGGCTTGGTAAGCGCGGCTCGCTGAATGTCCGCTTCGGTCCGAAAGCGACTGAATTGCTGCGTCGCCGCGAAATTGACGCGAAGTGAAATTGATCTGATCTACTGCTCAACGTCTCCGCGTTTCTTGTTACTGCCAGACTGCGAGCCCAGCCATTTATCGGTCCAGGGAGCGGCCACCAGCAGCAAGAGTGCGATTGCCGTCCCGATCAGCACGACATCCCAGCGGCCGAGCCCGCAGGCGATGCCGAGCGCAGCGGTGACCCAGACCGTGGCGGCCGTGGTGAGACCTTCGACGGTGCGCGTCTGCGCATCCCGCAGGATTACGCCCGCGCCTATGAAGCTGATTCCGGCCATGACTCCCTGAATGATGCCCTGGACCACGCGGCTCATCGCGTCCGGATTCTCGGCCACGCCCGCGACCTGGATTGTCGCGACCGCTACCGCGGCGGCGCCCAGCGCGACCAGCCCGAGCGTCCGCGTGCCCATGGGCCTGTCGGCAAGGTCGCGATTGATGCCGATCATGCCGCCCGCGAGCGCTGCTGCGCCGAGACGAATGCCGACGTCGATATAGGATAGGTCCATGCGCGCTCCTGCGGCTTGTGCTGCTGTCTGAAGCGATAACGCGCGAGAGCCAGCAATCGACAATTGCAGGGGAACGGGCAGGCGGTCTCTGTGTGTTATGGGGCCATTCGCGACTGGGACGACACGGCAACAACTCCCGCCATGTTCGGCTAGATCCCTGAAAGCGGAAGTGAAATCAGGGCATTGGCATCTGCCACGATGGGCCTTTGTGGGTTGATGGCGTGGCCCGGTACGTGATTCAAGCTCAAACTGGAGCCTTGAATCGTGCGCTATGAACTCACTGACCACGAGTGGGCGGCCATCAGGCCGCTACTGCCGAACAAGCCGCGCGGTGTTCCGCGTGTGAACGACCGCCGTGTCCTGAACGGTATCTTTTGGGTCTTGCGATCCGGCGCACCATGGCGCGATCTGCCGCAGGCGTTTGGCCCCTATACCACTTGCTATAATCGGTTCGTTCGCTGGCGTAGGGCTGGCGTGTGGCGCCGTATCATGAACGCACTGTCTGCTGCCCATGATGCATCCGTCCAAATGATCGACACGTCTATTGTGCGCGTTCATCAACACGCTGCTTGCATCGCTCGCAACAGGAGACAGTCCATGGGCCGGTCGCGAGGGGGTCTAACCAGCAAGATACATGCGGTGGTCGATAGCAGCGGCCTGCCTGTCCGGCTCGCGCTCACGACGGGCGAAGCGCACGACAATCGGCTCGCCGAGAAGCTCTTGTCCCGCCTGAAGTCGGGATCAATGCTGCTGGCTGACCGCGGCTATGATGCCGACTGGATCAGAACTCTTGTCCGCCAGCATGGAGCCTGGGCGAATATCCCTCCAAAGAGCAATCGGAAAGACGCGCTCAGCTTCAGCCCCTATCTGTACCGCGCTCGAAATCTGGTCGAACGGTTCTTCAACAAGATCAAGCAGTGTCGGCGAGTGGGAACACGCTACGACAAGCTCGCGGACAACTACCTCGCCTTCATTCAACTTGCGTCAATCCGGTTATGGCTGCGCGTTAATGAGTCCACGCCCTAACTCATAGGCTGCTTCCGCAGTTGCGAACATTGACGTGGATTGTTCTCTCTCTGTCCTGGAAAGGG
>JBEVFG010000307.1:0-7790 GCA_040512415.1 Pseudolabrys sp.
CCCCATGGCCCCTTGCCGCCCGAGCCCCAGGGCCCACCGCCGCCCTGATTGGTCCAAGGCATTGAAAATGTCTCCCGCGCCGGCCGTACATCCGGGGCGCCTGTTGTCGGGAGGGTTATAGGGGACCGTAGGCACCGTTACAACGCGCCGTCATGCCGCGCATTAACGCTGATTCAGCGGCGTATATATGTCGCGAACGAGAAGTCGGCGTCATCGTCGGGGCCGGCAAAGTGCTCTTCGCGTGACACCTCCTGCCAGATTTCATCGTCAATTGGCGGGAACATCGCATCCCCGTCGGGCGACGCGTTCACATGCGTAATTTCCAGGCGGTCGGCCATTGGCATTGTGGCAGCGAAGATATCGCTCCCGCCAATCACCATAATTTCGTCGACGCCGCGTTTTGCCGCATCCGCGCGCGCGAAGCTGAGCGCCGCATCGAGGCTCGTCGCCAACACGGCACCGCGAGCGACCAAACGGAGATCGCGCGTGAGAACGATATTGGTGCGCCCTCCAAGCACCTTGCCAATCGACTCGTGCGTCTTGCGGCCCATAATCACCGGACGATTGAGCGTGACCTTGCGAAAATGCTGAAGATCCGACTTCAGGTGCCAAGGCAATTGGCCGTCACGGCCGATTACCAGGTTGTCGCCGATTGCTGCCACCAGCACGGTTTTCATGAGACCGACGATAAAACTGGATTGCCGGACATTGGCATTGCCTTCCGACAATATGAATAAGACAAAACTGTTCTGACTTTATTACCAACGCACGTCACGCCCTAAGGTGCAATTTTCCTCGGAAAATATGCGACGAAGTTCCCGCGTTAAAATCAGCTTAGCGCGACGTCTCTAAACGGCAGCAACAACGCAATCGCTTTTTGGCACCCAAGTCACACCGCCACCACGGCCTTGATGTGCGGGTGCGGATCGTAGTTTTCGATCGAAAAATCTTCATAGCGAAATGCGAATATGTCTTTCACATCAGGATTGATCCGCATTGTCGGCAATGACTTCGGCGCGCGCGACAACTGCAAGCGGGCTTGCTCAAGGTGATTGATATAAAGATGCGCATCGCCAAGCGTGTGTATGAAATCGCCCGGCTTGTAGCCGGTCACCTGCGCCATCATCTGCGTGAGCAACGCATAGGATGCGATATTGAATGGCACGCCGAGGAAAACATCCGCCGAGCGTTGGTAGAGCTGGCACGACAGTTTGCCTTCCGCGACATAAAACTGAAAAAGGCAGTGGCAAGGAGGCAAGGCCATCCTGTCGACCTCGGCCGGGTTCCAAGCGGTAACGATGAGCCGCCGCGAGTCCGGGTTGCGCTTGATCATCGCAACGACGTTGCCGATCTGGTCGATGGTCTTTCCGTCCTGCGCCGGCCATGATCGCCACTGCTGGCCGTAAACGGGGCCCAACTCACCGCGCTCGTCCGCCCATTCGTCCCAGATGCGTACGCCATGCTCCTGCAGATACCTGACGTTCGTATCGCCGGCCAAAAACCACAGCAGCTCATGGATGATCGATTTCAGATGCAGCTTCTTGGTCGTGACCAGGGGGAAGCCTTCATCGAGCGCAAACCGCATTTGGTGACCGAACACCGACAACGTTCCGGTTCCGGTGCGGTCGCGTTTTTCGACCCCACGGCTGAGGATGAGTTCCATCAAGTCAAGATATTGGCGCATCTTTTCGAATATCGGCTCGCGACTCGAAGATGGGGAAGTTTATCGCCGGGAGCAACGGCTGGCAGCCGCTTTTCAACCGCCCAAATGCCAGCCCTTGCGCTCGCCTCCTGATACAATCGCTCCGATGCAGTTGGGGGTATGCAAATGAGCTTTGACCGCATTCTTGTTGCCCGGATTCTGTTTACTCTCATGACCGCCGGCTGGGCGCTGCTTACGGTGGTAGCTGATTTCAACAAGACCCATGCCACCAATCCGCAGTGGACGCCGCACGCGCGATTCCACGTGGTGTGGCAGATCTCAAGCTATGTCGGATTGGGCCTGCTCGCCTTTGCGCTCATCTGGTGGCCAGGACCGCTTGCCGTTGAGCGGCTCTATTTCGTCGCAGCCATGGGCGCGGTCGTCTATGCGGCTTTTTTCGCGGCGCTGATAGCGATGCCGATCTACGGCGGCGGCGCCTATGACAAAAACGGCTACCAGCCGTTCAACGCGCCTATCCCAATCTTCGCGAAAAAGTGGGACGCCAATATCACCGCCTTCTCAATTCAGCTTTTGATTCTGGTCGCGGGACTATTGACGGTATCCGGCGCTATCGCCGGCTAGATGAAAGCGGCGCGCGGAAGCCCGCGCGCCGTTCCAATTATTCAACGAACACTTCGTCGCGCCGTTTGCGGATCATCGGTAAAGCCGCAAGCACCAGCAGCGCCGCTGCAAGCGTGATCAATACCGCCGAAATCGGTCGTGTCAGGAAAACGGTAGCATCACCGCGGGCAATCAACATGGCGCGCCGCAAGTTTTCTTCCATTAACGGCCCGAGAACGAAAGCCAGCACAAGCGGCGCCGGCTCAAAGTCGTGTTTGCTCAGCCAATAGCCGAACAAACCGAACATTGCGGCGATGACAACGTCGGTCGGCGAATTGTTAATCGAATAGATTCCGATGCAGCAGAACACGATGATTGACGGATAAAGCAAGCGGTAAGGCACGCGCAGCAAGGTCACCCAGACACCGACAAGCGGAAGGTTGATGATGACCAGCATAAGGTTGCCGAGCCACATCGAGGCGACCATTCCCCAGAACAACTCGGGTTGTTTGGTCATGACTTGAGGGCCCGGGACGATTCCGTGAATGGTCATTGCGCCAACCATCAGCGCCATAACCGCATTCGGCGGAATACCCAATGTAAGCAGCGGGATGAACGAGGTCTGTGCCGCGGCGTTATTGGCCGCTTCCGGCGCTGCCACACCCTCAATGGCGCCGCGCCCAAAACGTTCGGGATGTTTGGATACGCGTTTTTCGAACGTATACGCGGCAAATGATGCCACGACAGCGCCGCCACCAGGCAAAATGCCGAGTAGTGAGCCCAGAATCGTACCGCGCGCGATGGCTCCCGAGGAGTCGACCAAGTCTTGTCGCGTCGGCATCAGACCCTTGATCTTTGCTTTCACGATATCGCGGCTCTCCTGCGACATTTCGAGGTTGCGGATAATCTCAGCAAAGCCAAAAACACCCATCGCAACGTTGGTGAAGCCGATACCATCGGACAGCTCCGCGATGTCGAAGGTCATGCGGCCCGCGCCCGTCTCAAGGTCGGATCCAACCATCGACAACAGCAGACCGGTCAGGATCATAGCGATCGCGTTCAGCACCGAACCTTTCGCCAGCACAACAGCAAAGATGAGGCCGAGTACCATCAGCGAGAAATACTCCGCAGGACCGAAGAGCAGCGCGAGTGAGGTCAACGGTGTGCCCAGCGCCGCCACGAGCACGGTGGAGACGCAGCCGGCAAAGAACGAGCCGATGGCAGCGATCGACAGCGCGGCGCCGGCGCGGCCTTGCCTCGCCATCTGGTGGCCATCAAGACACGTAACGACAGAGCCTGCTTCGCCGGGAATATTTACGAGCACCGACGTCGTCGAGCCGCCATACTGCGCACCGTAATAAATGCCCGCGAGCATGATCAGCGCACCGACCGGCGGCAGTCCAAACGTGATCGGCAGAAGCATGGCAACGGTCGCGACCGTGCCGATGCCCGGGAGCACGCCGACCAGCGTGCCGACGAGCGCGCCCAACAGGCAGAATCCGAGGTTGTACGGATTCGCTGCAACCGAGAACCCGAGCGCAAGGTTGGCGAGAAGTTCACTCATGACTGCACTTTTTTGTCAGTACCAGGGCCAAAGCTGAAACGGCAACTGCAGCAGATAGACGAAGAGAGCCACACAGAATGCGGTCATCGCCAGCGCGGCGATCAAGCTCTCAACCCAGCGCATTTCGGAAGAACCGCAAATTGAGATCATGAAAGCGGCAAACGTGGAAAGGACCAAGCCCAGCGGGGGAACCTTCACAAATCCAAGATTGACGCCTCGGATCATGCCGGCGAAAGCAAGGATTGCAAGGATGACCCAGGCTGGACCGCGAATTGCAAAACGTTCAATTGGCGGTCCGTCGAAGAGCAACCCGGTGAGAGCGACAAGCGCGCCGACTACCGCAAGAAGGCCTGCGAACAGACGCGGTGCGGTGCCTGGACCAAACGCAAAGCCATGCATGCCGGGAAGGTCTCCCGACGCCCAAATTGCCACGATGGCAAGTCCAATCAGCGAAAGCCCGCCGTAAAATTCGCGCGGAGCACGAACCTTGAAACGCAACCCGCCCCCGTTCGGGGGGGTTCTGACCCCCTCGGCCATCTTTGTCCTCCCGCCTGGTTGTTCTTGCTTCTTATTTCTTACTTACGCAGTCGCCTGTGCCCCACGTCTGATCACTAGCATATGACAAGGCTGGGCCGAAAGCACGGATGTTGGCGATCTTCCATTACAGCCATCCCGACAGCCCCAAAATACCCCCGACTGCGAATAGCCAAAGCGGATTAATGCGTGTTGTGAATGCAACTACCGCCGTAACCGCAGTAATTAAAGCGGCATAAATATTGTGGTCTGCGCTCCGGGCCAGCACGAAAGCGCTTGCACCAATCAAACCGAGCGAGACCGGTACCAAGCCGGCCTGTATGGCGATACGCCAGCGCGCCTCTTTGAAATGGTCCCAGGTGCGCGCGACCAGAAACGCGAACACGCAGGTCGGGCCGCACATTGCGACCGTCGCAACGGCTGCACCCGCGAGACCTGCAACGTGGTAGCCGATCAGCGTAACGATGATCACGTTTGGTCCCGGCGAAATTTGAGCAATGGCAAAACTATCGGCGAACTGCCGATCGCTCATCCAGTGCATCACATCGACGGCGATGCGATGCATTTCCGGAATTGCCGCATTGGCACCGCCGACCGCAAACAATGACAGCAGCGCGAAATAGCCGAACAGCGGGATGAGTGGATTTTCGTTCATCGCCTTATCCACGCGAGAGCGATGCTGATGGGCGCAAGCACCGCGAAGACCAGAGGCAGTGGCCATTGCATGATTGCAACGCCGACGAATGCGGCAATCGCGATGAGCGGCGCCCAGTCCCAGCGCTTGCGGAACAATGGCGCCGCCATCTTTACCACGACCGCAATCAGCAGCCCGACCGCGGCAGCAGTGATACCCGCAAGAATGCGGCCGAGCATTTCGAGATCGCCGAACCGCGCATACAAAAAAGCGAGCACCGTAACGATGATCAACGGAGGGCCCATGAGTCCGGCGAGTGCGACCGCCGCTCCGGCTGCACCTCCGAAACGCGAGCCGAACACAACCGAGAAGTTCACGACGTTGGGGCCCGGCAGAAACTGGGACAATGCGAACGCTTCGTTGAACTCTTCAGCGGTCATCCAGCGGCGTTGGTCGACGATCATGCGCCGTGCCCACGGCAGCGCACCACCGAACCCCGAGATGGAGACGACAACAAAGGCGCGGAATAGTTCTAGCAGAGAGGGGCGTGCGGCGACCGATTGGGATGGCGCGGCGGAATCGGACATGACGGCAGCATTATCCCGCCACACGGGTGCCGACTAGATGGATTGTGCATGGCCGCCACGCCGAAGCTCCGGCTCGCAGTCGCGCGGGAAATCAGGCAAGCTTAGTCTTTCAGCTCGGCGGTGAGTGCAAAGCCATGGGACCGGGTAGTTTACTCCTGAATGTTTTGTGGATTCTATTCGGCGGCTTCTACATGGCATTGGGCTGGCTGATCGCAGCCGTGATCATGGTTCTCACCATCATCGGCATTCCCTGGGCTCGCGCGGCTTTCACCATCGCGGCCTATACGCTCCTTCCCTTCGGTCACACGGTGGAGTCACGCCCGACAGGCACCGGTAGCGGCTTCCTTGGCTTTGTCGGCAATTTGATCTGGCTGCTGCTGGCCGGCTGGTGGCTCGCGCTTGCCCATTTGATTACGGCGCTGCTGCTCGCGATTACGCTTATCGGGATTCCTTTTGCATGGGCGCATCTCAAGCTTGCCGGCCTTGCTCTTTGGCCGATCGGCAAGGACGTGGTGAGCACGAATTAGAGCCCGAAATAACGGCCACCGCCTCACTCTTCCTTCGGTAACCTTTGCCTCCTATATTTCAGGTGCCGGGGAGACCCGGCTATGGCGATAAACGGCCGTCGTAATAAACCCATCGGACCCGGGGGCAGTACCCGGCGCCTCCACCCAAGCCCGGCGGGCACGGGCTTCGGCGGGGGCGAAATAGGATCGACGAGGGCGTAAAGGGCGGACTTTTGCTCGGCATGGTTCCGCCGTTATCGGGCCATTTCATAGTTGCAAACGACAACTATGCTCCGGTTGCTCAGGCCGCGTAAGCGGTTTGAAAGACCGAACTAAAGCCCTGGCGGGTTAAGCTCCGTCAGGCGGGGTCCGGAGGCACCTGGCAACAGAAGCCTCCACTTCTCCTTGGGGCGCGCGCTATCCGTTTATGACAATGCGGCTGTGCGCTGGCAGTACGGGGATGGCGCGGGGCGCGGTGGCCGCGGTAGCATCCTGCGATTCCAGCAACGGCGCCCTTCCGCCATGACTGACCAAATCCGCTATGACCTTCTGACCCAGCAGGCGCTGCGCGGCGTGGTTTGCAGCGTGCTGACCGACACGGCCAAAAAGGGCCTGCCGGGCGACCATCATTTCTACATCTCGTTCGACACGAAGGCAGACGGCGTGCACATGTCGGATCGGCTGCGCGCGCAATATCCGGACGAGATGACCATTATCCTCCAGCATCAATTCTGGGACTTGAAAGTCAGCGAAGACGAATTCGAGGTGGGGCTTTCTTTCGGTGGGGTCCCGGAGCACCTCACGGTGCCGTTTGATGCCATCAATGGCTTCTTTGATCCCTCGGTGCAGTTTGGTCTTCAGTTCGAGGAGGTCGCCGAAGGCGAAGAGCGACCGGCACCTGCCAATGTGCAGGAGCCCGTGACCAGGAAAAAGCGATCGCCGAGCAATCCGCCGGCGGCGCCGGCGGCCGATGCGCCCGCCGCCCGCGCAGCTACACCCGCATCCACATCCAAACGCGAAAAGCCTGAAAAGCCGGCAGGCGGCGGTGAGGTGGTCAGGCTCGACCGCTTCCGGAAAAAATAGCGTTGCCTGCCTCGGTCTGCGACCGGACTTGTGCCGGCGGTTAATCGGCATAATTTCGACGGTACGCCCGCACGACGGACCAAGTTATATGCCCAAAGCTGGCAATCGACCCTCGAAAACACGCGTTGAAAGTGACGCGTTCGGGGAGTTGAAAATTCCCGCGAACAGGCTGTGGGGAGCCCAGACGCAGCGCTCGCGGCATAACTTTCGCATCGGCACGGAACGCATGCCGGGCGAAATCGTGCATGCCCTCGGCCTGATCAAGCGAGCCGCGGCGGAGATTAATCGCGACCTCGGTTCGCTCGACCGGAAACGCGCGTCAGCCATTGCCGCCGTGGCGCAAGAGATCGCCGACGGCAAACTGGATGAGCACTTCCCTTTGCTGGTGTGGCAAACCGGCTCCGGTACGCAAACGAACATGAACGTCAACGAAGTGATCGCCAATGCAGCGAACCTGAAGCTGGGCGGCCAACTCGGCGCAAAGGCGCCAGTGCATCCAAACGATCACGTGAACATGAGCCAGTCGTCGAACGATTCGATCCCGACCGCCATGCATATCGCGGCGGCCATCGAAATCGAGCGTCAGCTCAAGCCGGCGCTGGCGCACCTGCTTCGGGCG
>JBEVFG010000308.1:0-9518 GCA_040512415.1 Pseudolabrys sp.
GAAACTCACCGTGCATTGGCGGTTTCCACCGGTTTCGGCAGCCAACCACCGCCAAGGGCCTGGTAGAGACTCACGATCGCCTGCACATGCGCAAGGCGCGCCTGCACAAGCGCGTCTTCCGCCTGGAAGAGCGTTTGCTGCGTCTGCAGCACGGTGACGAGATCGACCGTGCCTTCGCGCAGGCGCTGCTCGGAAATGTCGAAAGCACGGCGCGAGCTCGCAACAACGTCGCCCTGCAGGCGCTCGCGCTGTGCGGTCTGACGGATGGCATCGAGCGCGTTTTCGACGTCGGCAAATCCTGAAATCACGGCCTTGCGATAGATCTGCAGCAGTTCGTCTTGCCGGCCCTTTTGCAGGTCCAGATTGCCGAGAAGCTGGCCGCCATGGAAGATCGGCTGGGTCAGTCCGGCCGCGGCCGTGTAGATGACTGACTCCGGCCGCAACAGCAGCTTGAGAAAGGCGCTTTGATAACCGCCTTCGCCCGTTAGCACGATGCTGGGCAGGAATTGGGCGCGCGCGTTTTCTACATTGGCGTTTGCCGCGGCGAGATTGGCTTCGGCTTCGCGGATGTCAGGACGTTGAGTGAGAAGCTCGGACGGGAGGCCTGGTGTCACGGGCGGATAGGCGATGCGGCGCAGGCTGCCGCCGCGGATCGTCATGCTTTCGGGCGATCGGGCCATCAGCACGGCAAGCGCGACCCGGTTTTGGCGCAGCGTCTGCTCGAGCGGCGGAATGGCAGCGCGTTGCGTGTTGACCAGGCTTTCCTGCTGGGCAGTGTCGAGCGCGGACGCTGTGCCCGCCTGCAGCCGCTGCTGAATCAGGTTGAGCACGCGCGTCGCGCTGGCAAGGTTTTCGCGCGCAACGCGCAGACGATCCTGCGTGGCCAATACCTGGAAATAGGCGTTGGCGGCGGCGACCACGGTGGTGAGGGCGACGACCTCGCGATCGAACCGGCTGGCGACCGCTGTCTGTTCAGCAGCGCGCACAGCCGAGCGGTTCTTGCCCCAGAAATCGATCTCGTAACTTGCGCTGAGCACTGCTGAGAGGTTGTTGTTGATGATTTGAATGTTTGCGCCCGACCGCGAAACGTTGACGATGCTCGAGCTGCCGGTGGTCTTTGACTGCTGCGAGTGGGTGGCGTCGCCATTGAAATCGATGATCGGCAGCAACGCCGCACCGACAATGCGGGAATTCGCGTCCGCCTGTACGATGCGCGCGACCGCCGCGGCGATATCGAGGTTGGCGGCGCGGGCCTCTTCAATGATCTCAGTCAGTTCGCGCGAACGGAAACCGCGCCACCAGTCGAGCGGGGGCACTGCCGCTTCCGCCGCCGCGGGATTGCGCGGACCTGCGCTATAGGCAGGCGGGATACTGAGCCCAGGCTCCGGCTTGTCGCCGGCGAGCAGGCAGCCGCCGAGCGGCAGTGATACGCATATACTCTGCAACATTGTCCAGAACGGGCGCCCCCAAGCTATCGTTCCCGCCTCCTTTGTCTTCCCACCCCAATGCATCCAAAGCGCTTTCAAGCGCGACTCGGTTGAGCAACTTACTACCGTTTGTCGCTCACGGTCTTTCGCCGCCCGGGGGGCCAGTTGGCCAGCGCTTGCCGTCCGGCGGGTGTGATTTTTGCAGCTATATCGGCGAAAATGCCCTGGACCGTCTGATCGAAGTTGAGACGGGCGGCGCGGGTTTGGGCCGTGGCGGCGCGCATAGCCTCGACATCGAATGGCTCCTGCCGCAGGACCTCGTGGACATACTGCCGTGCTGAATGAAATTTCGCCTGCGTGTCCTCGATAGCCGCATGATTGGCTGTGATTTGCCTGCGCAAAATCTCTGCATCCGCCGGGGGCAATGTCGCCGCCAGACGTTCGACGCGCACGAACACGTTGGGATCCCAGTAGGACGGTGCCGGCGCGCGGATGATCATCGCAAGAGCAATGCCGACAAAGAACAGGTTGAGCGCGAGCGAGCCGAGCAGCAGCCAGCGCGATGAGCCGCGAGCCGGGGCCGGCAGGGCGTGGGCAATGCTCATGGACGCGCTCCCGTGAATGCTTCGGGTTCGAAGGTAATGGAACCTATGCCGCCGCCGCCGACAAAGGCGGGGGCGGCTGTCGGGTCGTCAAAACGGCGGTCGAGCCCGGCGATGCCGACGTAGAACCCGAGCGCAGCGCAGCAGGCCAGTGCCGCCATGCGCGGCCAGGCCGGGGCGAACTGCCAGTCGAGCAGCACGGTTGGCAGACGCCAGAACGGCTGCTTTTGCCGCGGCAACGGGCCGCTGACGCGGCTGAGCACGCGATTGACTGCAGTCTCGTCGACAGGCTCCTTCGCCCGACGCTTGAGTGCCGATTCAATAAGCTTCTCGAACTGCTCGTTATTCATTTTCACTCGTCCTCATCGATCATTTTGCCGAGCGCGCGGCGCAAGTTCTGCTTGCCGCGCACCAGCAAGGTCTCGACCGCCGATACCGACGTGTCGAGAATTTCGGCGACTTCCGCATTGCTCATGCCTTCGCCGTAGGTGAGCATGATCGCGCTGCGCTGGCGCGGGGACAGCTTGTCGATCGCAGCCCCGACCATGCGCGCGCGCTCGTCGGTTTCAGCTTTCTCGGTCGCACCCGGCGACGGGTCGACAATATCGCCGACCGCCTCCAGCTCGACCCACGGTGCGCGCCGTTTACGGTCGAGACAGAGATTGACCACCACGCGGGTAAGCCAGGTGCGGAACAACGCAAGCGGCCGCCAACGCGGCGCATGCGTCCACACGCGCATGAGCGCTTCCTGTGCAACGTCCTCGGCCTCCGCAGCATTTCCGAGGATGCGGCGGGCAAGGCCGAGCATGGCCGGCAAGTGACGACGTGCAAGCACCTGAAATGCGCGCTCGTCGCCGCGCGCGACCCGGGCCATGAGCGCTTCGTCGCTGTCATCCATCGCGATGCGGCGGTTGCCATAGCGGGTGCCCGTTCATTGTAGACTTGGCCTGTCTATTTAACGGGCGCCGTGTCCGAATCCTGTGGCGGCAGTATACCGGGAAAACGGCCGGTTTATTGCGCCTAACTTGTTGAATTATCGGGGATTCGCAACTCGCCTCCGGGCCGCAAGCTCGAGCCCCTTCACCAGTCGATAGACTACCGTGCAATTCGGCACCGGCACCTTCAGCCGCTCGCCTTCACGCACGATAAATCCGGTCAGTTCATCGATCTCGGTTGGCGTGCCGCGCGCGATATCGAGGGCCATCGAGCCGGCATGTCTCGACATCGGAATCTGGCCGGAACGAATCTTGTCGACGAAATCCATGGGTGGAAAGGCGAAGCTGCCGCCCAGTGCCCGTACCACGACTGTGCATTCGGCGGCCATGTCGTCGATCAAGGCGCGCATCTCGGGGGAGTTGTACCTGGCAGCATTGTCCCCCATCATCAGCGCGCCCAGCGGATTCATGACGCAATTCAAAACAAATTTCGACCAAACGGCGCCCATCGGATCGGCGACGACTTCAGTCTCCATGCCAGCTTCGTTCAGAAGATCGGCGAGCGGCCGCGCATCCTCGACACTGCCGCGCACCGGACCGAGCCAGCTTTTCCCCTCGATCAGGCATTCGATGCAGCCTGGTTCGACGTAACGGCCGGCATTCATCGTCACTCCGCGGATAACGCATGCTTGGGGATCAGAGAGCAGAACCTCCGCATTGCCCATCCCGTTCTGGAGCGTAACCAGCATCGGCTTTCCGGCGAGCATCGGCCGCAATTGGACAAACGCGTCGGCGGTCATCTTGGACTTGATAAGGAAGATAGCGGCATCGAACGCCGCACCTTTCAGAGCTGCCGGGTCGGCGGTTGCCCGAATTTTGGCAGTGCGCGCGCTCCTGCCAATGATACGGATGCCGCTCGCGTTGATGGCGTCGACGTGTTCTGCATTTGTGTCGAGCGCAGTCACCCTGGCCGCCGATGAAAGCGCGGCAGCAAAGAGTCCGCCGATGGCGCCGCAACCAACGATGAGGATTTGCGCGCTCATGCCGCGATCGTCCCCGGGGCGAGCCATTGTGCCGATCACCGACCGCTCACGTCTGTCAATGCGAAGCCGGCGACACGCTTGTAGTTCTCCAACAGCGCGCGCAGTTCGTCCTGGGTGATATATTTATCGAGATCGTCGAACGGCTTGTCGCCGACGAGTTCCTCGACCTTGATGTTGATGAAATCGGGCGGGTGCTCGCGGTTGGTGCGCACCACCCGTGCAGCGGGCCCGGCCCGCGCCGCTTCATAGGCCTTGAGCGCGTCGCGTGGGTCTGCATTGCTGCGAAGCAGATCGGCCAGCGTGCGCGCGTCGATCGCCGCTTGCGCCGCACCATTGGAACCGCGCGGATACATCGGGTGCGCCGCGTCGCCTGCGAGCGTGATCCGGCCGAATGTCCACTTGTCGATCGGGTCCTTGTCGACCATCGGATATTCGAGGATTTGGTCGGCGTCGCGGATCATCTGTGCAACATCAAGCCAGTCAAAGCGCCAGCTTTCGTAGAGGGGAAAGAAATCGCCAAGATTGCCGGGCTTGTTCCAGTCGTTCTGCTCGGACGTGTTGCGCTTGATCTCAGCCATCCAGTTGATCAACTGGCGTCCGTCGCCGTCGAGATCGTCGACGATGGGATAGATGACCATCTTGCCGGTCAAGATGGAGCCGACCCGCATATAAGTTCGGCCATCGAAGATCGGCTTGTGCCGCGTTACGCCGCGCCATGTGTTGATGCCGGCAAACGCGACCTTGTCGGCGGGGTAGAATAGCCTGCGGAGCGTCGAGTTGATGCCCTCGCAATCAACCACGACATCGGCGCGCACGCTGTCACGTTTGCCGCCGCCGCTGGCCTTGAAGTGCACGGTCACTCCGCGCTCGTCCTGGTCTGCGCCGGTGCACTCGTGATCGGTGCGAATGGCGTCGGCGCCCAGACGCGCCAGCGCCGCCCTATACAGGACCATGTGAAGACGGCCGCGATGGATACAGACTTCCGGATATTCGTAGCCGGCCAGTTTGCCGCGTGATTCCTTGTAAATGAGCTGGCCGAAGCGGTTGTAGAAACGGCTCTCCCGGTTCTCGATGCCGGCCTTGAGCAACTCATCGCCTAAGCCGAGCGCAGTGAATTCGCGCATTGCATGCGGCAGTAGTGTAATGCCTACGCCGAGCTCCCTCAGTTCGGGCGCACGCTCGTAGACGCGGCAGGCGATGCCACGTTCCTTGAGATTGAGCGCAAGCGACAATCCGCAGATGCCGCCGCCAATAATCGCAACTTCCATCCGTTTCGGCGCTGACAAGATACCAAATTCCGCGCGTGCGAATGGACGAAATCGCTTTCCCTCTGTCAACATGGGCTGGTATGGCGGCTGCTGCCGACGAAAAGGAGGATCCCATGGACAAGGCACTTTACGACCGCGGAATGACGATGCGCCGCAAGGTATTGGGCGATGAATACGTCGATCGCGCGGTCGCCAATACCGACGATTTCAATCGGCAATTTCAGGAATTGCTCACGACCTATTGTTGGGGCGCCGTCTGGGGCGACGATGCTCTCAAGCCGCGCGAGCGCAGCATCCTCAATCTCGGGATGATCGCCTGCCTCGGTCGAATGCATGAATTCGAGGCGCATTTCCGTGGGGCCCTTCGCAACGGCCTCACGCCAAACGAGCTTTCAGCCATCCTGCGGCAGGTCGCCGTTTATTGCGGGTTCCCCGCGGCGGTGGACTGTCACCGGGTCGCCAAACAGGTCCTCGCCGCGGAGGCGAAGAAAATCTGATACGCTGATATCAGGGCGGCAGAATTGCGTTAACGAGATAGCCCTATTGTGGTCTTGAATGTGCCTTCATCCCGGAGCAATGAGGGCGCGGCTTGCTGGCGACTCCCTACTAGGTGGACAATGGCGCGATTCTCTGCTGTTTTTATGCTGACTTTGCCGGTTGCAGCGGCTTTTTTGGTTACGCCCGCACTGGCTCAGCGGCCATTGCCCCCGCCCGGCATCTATGAAGAACGTCTCCCCCCGGTCATGGGTCGCTACGACGACGATGATCTCTACCCGGCAACGCCGGTAGCTCCCCGTAACGGACGGCGCGGGTCCAATCGGGTACTTCCCTATCCGGACGAGGAACCCGCGCAACCGCCGCCGCCCGGACTTTTCGAGTCATCGCGCGGTCATCAGCTTGACACGCGCCAACAGCCTCAGATCGATACGCGGCAGCAACAGCCCGCAGCCGCTACTCAGGCACCGGCCACGCAGCCGCCGGCTGCGAATGCCGAGCCTGTCCTTCGTCCGCCAGGCAACGTTGGCGTGGTGCCGAACGGGGCGCTACAGCCGACACGGCCGTCCAGTAACGCCAATAACAGTGTGATGTCCCTGCCGCCCGAGGACCAGCCGGAAACGGGACAGCCGAAAGAATTGCCGGCGAACCTCAAGAAGCAGTTGGTCGATTTCACGACCAAAGAGCCAGCCGGCACAATCGTCATCGATACCGCCAATACTTATCTCTACCTCGTGCTGGGTAGCGGCAAAGCGATGCGCTACGGCATCGGCGTCGGCCGTGAAGGATTTACCTGGGCCGGCACCGAGCGCATCTCGCGCATGAAGGAATGGCCGGATTGGTTCCCGCCGACGGAGATGATCGAGCGTCAGCCGTATTTGCCGCGCATGATGGCCGGCGGCCCCGGAAATCCGCTCGGTGCGCGCGCGCTCTATCTCGGCAGCACGCTCTATCGCATCCATGGCACCAATCAGCCTTCGACGATCGGCTCGTTTGTGTCGTCGGGTTGCATCCGTCTGCTCAACGAGGATATCGAGGATCTCTACAGCCGCGTTCAGACTGGCACGCGTGTCGTCGTGGTGCCCGGCAAACCGCCGGAGCATATCGCCAACACGGGCGCGCCGCCGGCTGTGGCAGGTGCGCCGCCTCCGACTGCTCCCACCAACATCGCGCCGCCCGGCCAGGTTGGCGCGCAGGGCAGCAGCGCGGCCGCTATCTCGTCTTCGCCGCTGCCGCCACCGGTACGCTAAACGCCCGCCCGGTAGCGCCCTAATAGCCCTTCCACTAACATTGCCTTGACACTGCTGTTCGTAACAGCAGTGCGGACATGCAATGGGAGGCGGCGATGGCGCGATCCAAGATCGACCGACGCAAATTTCTTGCAGGTGTAGCGTTAGCTGGCGCGGCGAGTGCATCACCTGAAGGCGCCAAAGCCGCAACCCCGCCCATCATGGAAAAAGCGCCGCGCCCCTCGGCATTGCGTCCGTCCGCGGCGGTCGCCGCCGCGGAGACTGGAACACCCCAGATTTCAGCGAAGCCCGCCGGCATGCCGGGCTCCGACTTCATGGTCGATGTTATCAAGGCGCTCGATATCCCTTACTTGCCGAGCAATCCGGCACAGAGCTTTCGCGGGCTGCATGAATCGCTGATCGACTATGGCGGCAATAAGAAACCGGAATTCCTCACCTGCACGCATGAGGAAACGTCCGTTGCGATGGCACACGGCTATTTCAAGATTGCGGGCAAGCCACTGCTCGTATTGTGCCACGGCACTGTCGGCCTCCAGCATGCAGCCATGGCGATCTACAATGCCTGGTGTGACCGCGTTCCCGTCATCGTCATGGGCGGCACCGATCTCGACGCTTCCAAGCGTCCGCCAGGCGTGCCGACTTTTCATTCCGCTCAGGACGTTTGTGCGCTCATACGCGACTTCACCAAATGGGACGACCAGCCGGTGTCGCTGCAACATTTCGCCCAGTCGTTTGTGCGCGCCTACAAGCTCGCGATGACACCGCCGTACGAACCGGTCGCTTTGGCGCTCAATGCCGAGCTACAGGAAATGACCGCTAACGACCGTGCCAGGTTGACCATCCCGCGTTACGTTCCAACCACGCCGCCACAGGGCGACCTCAACGCAGTGCGCGAAGCCGCTCGTCTACTCGCAAATGCCGAACACCCGGTAATCGTCGCGGATAAATGTGCGCGGACAGCCAATGGCGTCAAACTGCTGGTCGAGCTTGCCGAGGCGCTACAGGCTCCAGTCATCGACCAGAAAGGCCGGATGAACTTTCCTAATACTCACCATCTGTCCCAGAATGCGCGCGGCCGCACATTGATTGGCGAGGCCGACGTGATTCTCGGCCTTGAGCTGTCGGACTATTGGGGCACGGTCAATGCCTTTATCGACAATGGTGAAGTCGACGGCGCCGGCCTTCAGGAATCGCACATCAAGCCCACCGCCAAATTGATCAGCATCAGTTCGGTCCTGCTCAACACGAAGTCTAACTACCAGGACTTTCAGCGATTGCAGGTCGTCGATATCGAAATGGCGGCCGATGCCGAGGCGACACTTCCTGCACTGATCGAGGCCGTCAAACAGGCGCTGCCATCGAGCCGCAAGGCGGCAATCGAGGCGCGAGGCGTTGGGATGAAGAAGGCCTGGAACGAGGCACGCGATCGCACGCGACAGGCGGCTGCCTACGCCTGGGACGCCAGTCCGATCGGTACGGCACGCATGGCGATGGAAGTCTACGCGCAGATCAAGGATCTCGACTGGTCCTCGGTCGGCGGCGACCGTCAGTTGTCGAGTTGGCCGAGCCGGCTATGGCCGATGGAAAAGTACTATCACCACATCGGTGGTCCGGGCGGCTACGGAATCGGGTATGGGGCACCGGCTGCGGTAGGGGCGGCGCTGGCTAACCGCGATGCGGGACGATTCTCGATCAACTTCCAGCCCGATGGCGACATGATGTACTCGCCGGGTGTGCTGTGGACTGCTGTGCACCACGGGATTCCGCTGCTGACGGTGATGCATAACAACCGCGGCTATCATCAGGAGGTGATGCATGTTCAGCGCGTGGCGAACCGGCGCGACCGCATCGCCTATGCGGGCAAGGATCTCGGGCCCATCGGCACCAGGATCGAGAATCCCGTCATCGATTACGGCAAACTGGCGGGCTCGCTCGGCATGTGGTCCGCCGGGCCGATTACCGACCCGAACGATCTTGCCCCGGCGCTGAAAAAGGCGGTGCAAGTCGTCAAAGCTGGCGAGCCTGCATTAGTTGACGTTGTCACTCAGCCGCGCTGAGGAGTTGTGCAATGATAGTCCGCGCGTTGATCGTGACAATGATCTTTGCGCAGGATCCGGCAGCCGCCGCATCGGCCGAGCATGGCAAAGTGGCATTCATGCAGCACGGTTGCTGGCAGTGTCACGGGACGGTAGGGCAGGGATCGATCGCGACCAGCGGCGGCAAGCCCCTCGCGCCGGGTCTGCTGCCATGGGAAACTTTTTCGTCGTTCGTGCGCTCGACCAACCGCGCCATGCCACCCTATAGCGATAAGATCCTGACTGAAGGCGATCTTGAGGACATCTACGCTTATTTGCAGTCGATACCGAAGCCGCCCGACGCAAAGACGATCCCGCTACTCAATCCCTAGCGGTCGCCAACTTTCGCATTGACGCGCGCCAGCCGCGTGATCGCCTCGATCATTGCGCCGGGATCAGCTTGGCCTTTCCCCGCGATGTCAT
>JBEVFG010000309.1:0-5162 GCA_040512415.1 Pseudolabrys sp.
AGATCGCATGGCTCACCCTTCGATGAGACCTGGCCATCGACCGGCCCGACGTAAAGCGCCGCATGCGACCACGTCGACTGCGTCAGGTATTTGATCACGCCGGCGATATGCGTGCGCCCCTCGATCAGCAAAAAGTCGCCATGCATGATCAGGGCCTGAAATGCCGTCGGATCGGCCGGCGTGAACGGCTCGTAGCCGGCCGCAGGTCTCTGCAGATAGGCGGCGATGTGCCGCCCCACCCGATCAAGCACCCATGTCATGGACGCGTGCCCCGAAGATCGACCCCCGGACAAGTCGAACAGTATTTTTCGCGCCCAGGCAATACCGCCGCGGCGATCAGCAGCTATTGGATTAATTGACGCCCTTTTGGTTCCTGGCGGGCCAAATACAAATGGCCGGGAAACCCGGCCACAAGTATGCAGAATTGTGCGATCTCGTTACTCCGCCGCTTCCATCCGCGGGCTGGCAGCCTCCACCTTCGCCGCGCAGAACTTGAATTCGGGAATCTTGCCGAATGGATCGAGCGCCGGATTGGTGAGGATGTTCGCCGCCGCCTCGACATAGGCGAAGGGAATGAACACGACGCCGTCCGGAATTCCGTCATCCTGCCGCGAATTGAGCTCGACGGTGCCGCGCCGGGTGGTCACACGTATCATGTCGCCGGGCTTGATGCCGAGCTTGGTGAGGGTGCCGCGTGACACTGCCGCAATCGCCGCCGGCTCCAGCGCGTCGAGCACGGTGGCGCGGCGCGTCATCGAGCCGGTGTGCCAATGTTCAAGCTGGCGGCCGGTGGTGAGGATGAACGGGTACTCGTGATCGGGCGTCTCGTTCGGCGGCAGGAGCTTCGCCGCGACCAGCTTGGCCATGCCGTTCGGCCGCGGAAAGCCCTTGTCGAACACCACGTCGCGGCCCGGTTTGTCGGGCGCGTCGCTCGGATACGTGACGTGATCCTCGCGCTCGACGCGCTCCCAACTGATGTTGTCGAGAGCAGGCATCAGGTTCGCCATCTCGGTGTAGACCTCGCTGACGTGCTTGTAGTTCCATTTCTCGCCCAAACGCTGAGCCAGATCCTGAATGATCCACAAATCCTGGCGCGAGTCGCCCGGCAGCGGCAGCGCCTTGCGGCCCATCTGCACCTGTCGGTTGGTGTTGGTAACGGTGCCGTCCTTCTCCGGCCAAGCCGAGGCAGGAAGGATCACATCGGCATAGGAGCAGGTCTCGGTCACGAAGATGTCCTGCACTACGAGATGTTCAAGATGCGCGAGTGCACCGCGGGCGTGATTCAAGTCGGGGTCCGACATCGCGGGGTTTTCGCCCATGATGTACATGCCCTTGATCTCGTCGGCATGCACCGCGTCCATGATCTCGACAACGGTCTTGCCGCGCTTGGGATCGAGCTTTTTGCCCCAGGCCTTTTCGTATTTGGCGCGAATTTCCGGATCCTCCACTGACTTGTAGTCGGGGAAGAACATTGGAATAAGCCCGGCGTCGGAAGCGCCCTGCACGTTGTTCTGCCCGCGCAATGGATGCAAGCCGGTGCCAGGACGGCCAACCTGGCCGCAGATAAGCGAGAGCGCAATGAGACAGCGCGCATTGTCGGTGCCGTGCGTGTGCTGCGACACGCCCATGCCCCAGAAGATGATGGCACTTTCGGCACGCGCGAAGCCACGCGCGACCTCGCGCAGCGTATCGGCGGGAATGCCGCAGATCGGCTCCATCTCCTCCGGTGTGAAGTCCTTCACATTCTCGGTGATCTGATCAAAACCTTCGACGTAGGTCTGTACGTATTGCTGGTCGTAAAGTTTCTCGCCGATGATGACATTGAGCATGGCGTTGAGCATCGCCACGTCGGCGCCGTTCTTGAACTGCATCATCTTCCAGGCGTGGCGCTTGAGCGCCTGCCCGCGCGGGTCCATCACGACCAGCTTGGCGCCGCGCTTGGCCGCCTGCTTGAAGAAAGTGGCGGCGACCGGGTGGTTTTCGGTCGGATTGGCGCCGATCACAATGATGAAGTCGGAATTCTTGCACTCGTTGAAAGTCGCGGTCACCGCGGCGGAGCCAACGCCTTCCAGCAACGCCGCCACCGACGAGGCGTGGCAGAGCCTCGTGCAGTGGTCGACGTTGTTCGAGCCAAAGCCGGTGCGCACCAGCTTCTGGAAAAGATAGGCCTCTTCATTCGAGCCCTTGGCCGAACCGAAGCCGGCTAGCGCGCGCGGACCATCGCGATCGCGAATTTTTTTCAAGCCGGAAGCGGCGCGCTCCATCGCCTCTTCCCACGTCGCTTCGCGGAAGTGCGTAAGCGGGTTCGACGGATCGACCAGATCGTCAGCAGCTTTCGCCACGCCATCTTTGCGCACCATCGGCTTGGTCAGGCGCTGCGGATTGCTGATGTAGTCGAAGCCGAAGCGGCCCTTTACGCAGAGCCGATTTTCGTTTGCCGGACCTTCGCGACCGGTCACATAGAGCAGCTTGTCGTTCTTGATGTGATAAGTGAGCTGGCAGCCGACGCCGCAATAGGGACACACGCTGTGCACCTCGCGGTCGGGAAATTCGGTACGAACGTTTTTGTCGTTAACCAGCGTCGCCGGCATCAGCGCGCCGGTCGGGCAGGCCTGCACGCATTCGCCGCAGGCGACGCAAGTCGACTGCCCCATCGGGTCGTCGAAATCGAAGACGATCTTCTCGCCGTGGCCACGGCCTGCCATGCCGATGACGTCGTTGACCTGCACTTCGCGGCAGGCACGGACGCAGAGATTGCACTGGATGCAGGCGTCGAGGTTGACGGCCATCGCGGGGTGGCTACGGTCGGCAGCCGGCATTTTTTCGCGCTCTGGGAAGCGGCCGACGTCAACACCCATCCGGTCGGCCCAGCTCCAGAACTTTGACTGTGGATCGTGCGACGTCGCACGCTCGGGCTGATCCGTGACCAAGAGCTCGAAGACCATCTGCCGCGCGGTCTTGGCGCGGTCGGAGGTCGCCTTCACTTTCATGCCCTCCGACGGCTTGCGGATGCAGCTGGCGGCGAGCACGCGCTCGCCTTCGATCTCCACCATGCAGGCGCGGCAATTGCCGTCGGCGCGATAACCCGGTTCCGGCGAATAGCACAGGTACGGAATTTCGATGCCCTGCCGCTTGGCGACCTGCCAGATGGTCTCGCCCGGCAACGCCTCGACGTCCTTGCCGTCGAGCGTGAATTTCACCGTCGCAGCTTTGCCGTTTGTATTGGTCATAATCACCAGCTTCCCAATGGCTTGGTCAGTTCATCCGGAAAATATTTAATCACGCACAGCAGCGGATTCGGCGCCGCCTGGCCGAGCCCGCAAATGGACGCATCGCGCATGGCGGTCGACAGCTCTTCGAGCAGCTTCACGTCCCACGGACCCTTGGCCATCAGCTTGGCCGCTTTCTCGGTCCCGACCCGGCAGGGCGTGCACTGACCGCAGCTCTCATCCTCGAAGAACTGCATCAGATTCAACGCGGCAGCCTTTATGTCGTCCTTGTCGGAGAGAATCACAACCGCGTGCGACCCCACGAAGCAGCCGTATTTCTCAAGGGTTCCGAAATCGAGCGGAATATCGGCCATCGAGGCTGGAAGGATTCCGCCGGACGGCCCGCCCGGCAGGTAGCCCTTGAATTCGTGGCCATCCTGCATGCCGCCGCAGAACTCATCGACCAGCTCGCGCATGGTGATGCCGGCCGGCGCCAGCTTGACGCCCGGATTCTTCACGCGGCCCGAAACTGAAAAGCTGCGGAAACCCTTGCGTTCGTGGCGGCCCTGTGACGTCGCCCACTCGGCGCCCTTCTCAATAACGTCGCGGATCCAGAACAGCGTCTCGACGTTTTGCTCGAGCGTCGGGTGCCCGAACAAACCAACCTGCGCGACATAAGGCGGACGATGCCGCGGCAGCCCGCGCTTGCCTTCGATCGATTCGATCATCGCGGATTCTTCACCGCAGATGTAGGCACCCGCGCCGCGCCGCAGATGCAATTTAGTATGCGGCGACAGACCCGCGCTTTCGATCTTGGCGATCTTGTCGGCAAGCATCAGCCGAAGCTCGGGGTATTCGTCGCGGATGTAGATATATGTCTCAGGTGCCTCGACGACCCAAGCCGCGATCAATGTGCCTTCGATGAAACGGTGCGGATCGCGCTCGAGATAGTGGCGATCCTTGAACGTGCCAGGTTCGCCTTCGTCGGCGTTGACCGCAAACATGCGCGGCGCCGGCTCCGCGCGCACGAGCGCCCATTTGCGGCCGGTCGGAAAACCCGCGCCGCCGAGGCCACGCAGTCCCGCATCGCTCACGATCTTGATCAGCTCGTCGCGTGTGCGCTTGTCAGTCAAGCAACTTTTCAGAAGCGTGTAACCGCCCGCTTTTTGATAGGCAGCAAAATCGACCTCGGGCTTCCACGCGTGCGGGTGTGGCTTTGCCTTAACCGACGCTGCAACGGTCTCAGGCGACGCCTTGAATGTCTGGACATGACCAACCGCGCAGACTGGAGCACGATCGCACGCGCCCATGCATGGAGCGCGAACAACGCGTACATCCTTGCCAAGCTTTCCGGGCAATTCTCGCAGCAATCTTTCCGCGCCGGCCATTGCACACGACAATGAATCACAAACTCGCACGGTAACGGGCGGCGGCGACAGCTCGCCTTCCTTCACAACGTCGAAGTGCGCGTAGAAAGTCGCAACCTCATAGACTTCGGTCAGCGCCATCTTCATTTCGGACGCAAGCGCCGCGAGATGCGCCGCGGAGAGATAGCCATACTGGTCCTGAATGAGATGCAGGTGTTCGATCAGCAAGTCGCGCCGGCGCGGCCGGTCCGTCAGAAGGGCACGAATCTCGTCGAGTGCCTGCGGGTCGACCTGGCGGCCCTTGGGCGTACGCGGCGGACGGCGGCGGCCCCCCGTTCCGTTGGCTCCCGCCCTGGGCGGATTTTGCATGTTCATTGTCTCACCTCGGGCACGATTTGAGGCCGTTCCAAAAAGGAGACAATCCCCTGGTCGGTATGGGTCGATAGGTAATCTCTGTCAATATTACGTGCATTGCTGCTTATTTCTTTAGCAACAGTCCAAGCTTCCGCTATACTAACATCATGATTTGTAAGGACTAAAGCGCTTGATCGATAGCTTGAGTTCATACTGGCTTTGGCCCGTGAGG
>JBEVFG010000310.1:0-14038 GCA_040512415.1 Pseudolabrys sp.
CCATTTCCGCCGCGCCTTGGTCAAGCGGACGACGCCCTCCCATAAAGGCGGCGGCATCGAGGTAGCCAAGAACGACGTTCGCATCCGTGACCGTCGCCGCTGTGCCGCCGTTGGCGTAGCAAGCAGGTCCGGGCACCGAACCAGCACTTTCCGGGCCGACATGGAAGGTCCCGCCGGCGTCGACGCGAGCAATCGATCCGCCCCCCGCGGCGATGCTCGCAATATCGAGGCTGCGCAGTGCAATGCGCTGGCCGGCAAGTCCGCCTTCGGGTGAAAGCGCTGCGTGTCCTCCTGTGACGAGCGAGATGTCCGTGCTTGTTCCGCCCATGTCGAACGAGATCAGATTCGGAATGCCCAACAGATCGACGCAGCGTCGGCATCCGGAAATTCCCCCGGCCGGCCCCGACTGCACCGTGCCGGCCGCGAGGCGCGCGGCCTCTTCCACCGGCGCCATGCCGCCATGCGACAGGATAATGAACGGGCTTCCCTTGAATCCGGCCTGCTTGAGGCGTTGCTCCAGGTTATTCAAGTACAGCCGAACCGTCGGCCCGACATAAGCGTTCACGACGGTTGTCGAGACGCGCTCGTATTCCTTGATCTGGGGCAGCACGTCGCTCGATCGCGAGACGTAGAGTCCGGGCAACTCGCGCCCGATACGCTCGACCGCGGCAATTTCGTGCGCAGGATTGCGATATGCATGCAGAAAGCAGACCGCCACGGAAGTCACACCCGAATTGCGAACGGTTTCGATGGCACGATCAAGCGACTCATGGTCAAGCGGCGTAAGCACTTCGCCGTTCGGCCGCAGGCGCTCGTGAATTCCAAAGCGCAGCTCGCGCTGCACAAGAGGTTCGGGCGGCGGCGAGCGCAGATCATAACGGTTGCCTTTGAGTCCCTCGCGCATTTCGATGACGTCGCGGTGACCTTCGGTCGTCAGCAGCGCAACCCTGGCGCCCTTTCGCTCAAGGAGCGCATTCGTCGCAACAGTCGTGCCGTGAATGAGCCGATGCGTCGCAGCGAGCATCGCGGCTCGCGTCATACCCAATCTTCGCGCCAGCTCGTCGAGCCCGGCCATCACGCCGATGGATTGGTCGGCAGGCGTCGAAAGCGCCTTGGCAAAACTCGTTCGGCCGGCCCGGTCGATCGCAACCAGGTCGGTGAAGGTGCCTCCAACATCGATACCGATCGTCAGCATCATCACTGTTCGCGCACCACCGCTACATTGTTGGTCACAAGGCCCTGCGCGCGATCGCGCTCGCGTGCTTGCTGCGACCGCTTGCCCGGCGGTCCCCAGCCGCCGCCACCGGCGGACCGAATTTCGATGCAATCGCCCGGCAGGATCTCGATGCCGACTTCCTTGGTGCGCAAGACGCGCGGCGGGCGCCCCGCGGAGACAAGACGATAGTGATGCGGCGCTCCATCTTTGCCGCCCAGGAGACCGCAGGCGCCGTGCCGGGTACCGTCACCCGCCGTGTTGGCGACCGCCGGCTTGGCCGTTTCGAACACCAGGTCGAGCGCGACGCCGAGACCGCCGCGAAATTGACCGTCCCCGCCCGAATCGGCGCGAAACTCGTGATGGCGGAAATGCAGGGGAAACCGCACTTCATCGACCTCGATGCTGCCAAACTTGATGCCGCCAACCGTGTGCCATTCGCCGATCGACGACCAACCGTCGCCGCCCGGCGACGCGCCGCCGCCCGGGCGCGCCTGGAACATGTGCCAGATGAAATTGCGGCCGGTGCGCGGATCTTCCCCCTGGATCGCGATGCGAAACCGGCGGCTCCAGCCAGCCATGGCGCGATCCGGGCAGGATGCCGCGAGCGCCTTGATCACGGCCTCGACGATCTCGTTCGACGGATGGCTTGTGCACAATGTGACCGGAAGCCCGGCGTCGGCACGGACGATGGTTCCCGGTTTCGTCACCACGCTCAGCGGGCGCAGCGCGCCGGAGTTCTTGGGGATATCGGCATCGATAAGATAGGCAAAAGCCATCACCACCGCGGCCTGGGTATTGGCGTGCGAGGAATTGACGAAGCTCGTCGTCTGGGGGTCGCAATCGGAGAGATCGACCTCGACATTGCTTCCTTGCTTGGTGACCTTGGCAGCTATCCTGATATCGTTGCGGCCGCGGCCATCGTCGTCAAGAAACGCCTCGCCATAAAACACGCCGTCCTTCCAGGTCGAGATTACGGCGCGCGTCTGCTGCTCGGCGGCATCGAGAATCGATTCAACCGCCGCCGCAACGGTCGCTGCGCCGAACTCGGCGAACAGCCGCGCCATGCGCCGCTCACCGAGATGAGCTGCTCCCACCATCGCCGCCAGATCGCCGCGGAAGTCACGCCCGTTGCGGACATTCAAGGCCAGCATATCAAGGAGGTCGTCGCGCAGACGACCGGCCTCGTACAGCCTGATCGGCGGTATGCGCAGGCCCTCCTGCCAGATCTCGGTCGCGGTCGGATTGTAACCGCCATGAGTGGCGCCACCGATATCGCTCTGATGCGCCCGCGCGACCGTCCAGTACAGTCGGCGATCGCCGTCGAAGATCGGTACAAAAGCTGTCACGTCCGGCAGGTGGCTCCCGCCGTGATAGGGATCATTCAGCAGGATGACGTCGCCCGGCCGGATATCGTTGAATCGCTGCTCGACCGCGAACGTTGCCCACGGAAGGGCACCGACATGGACTGGAATATGGTCGGCCTGCGCAATCAGACGGCCGTTCGTATCACAGATCGCGAGAGAGAAGTCGCGGCTGGAGTTGAGGATCTGCGAGTAGGATGTGCGAAGCATGGCCTCGCCCATTTCCGCAACGATCGAGCTCAGCCGGTGCTGAACAACGGAGCGTGTGATGGGATCGACTTTGGCTGACATGGAACACCTTCAACGAACGACAATTGAGCCGCAGTTACGCGGTAATCGCGTCCCCTCACGCGACTCGTGCGGGATGCCAGGCCATTTGCATCAGGCGGCGGCCGATACATCGGACAGCGCATCTGACACCGCTGCAACGATCGTCGCGACATCGGCATCCGTCATCGGAGTAGAAAGCGCCATGAGACCGTTGCCCGCGGCTAGAACACCGCGATTGAGCAGCCCGAGACTAAATACGGCCTGTCGCTTGGTCTCCTCCTCGGTCATGTAGGCCGAGCGATAGTCGCGGATCGGCCGGCGGGAGAAATGGATCTTCAGCAGCGAGCCAAGTCCGACCGCGCCACCAGGCACACCGCTTCGCCGGAACGCATCGTTGATGCCGGCGCGGACCATCTCCCCCATGGCGTCGAGGCGCGTGAAAGCCGCATCGTCGAGCAATTGCATCGCCGCTAGGCCCGCGCGCATCGTGACGGGATTGGCCGAGAAGGTCCCGGCGTGCGGCAATGCCGGCTTGCCGTGACGCGGATCGAACACCGCCATCACCTCGGCTCGCCCGCCAATGGCGCCGATCGGAAAACCGCCACCGATGATCTTGCCGAGCGTGGTCAGGTCGGGATCGATGCCCCAGAGGCCCTGCGCACCGCGACAGCCAAGGCGGAAGGTGATGACCTCATCGAACACCAAAAGCGCGCCGACCTCGCGCGTTACCTGCCGCAGCGCCTCCAGATAGGCTTTGTCGGCCGGCGCAAGGCCGGCGCGGTTCGGCATCGGATCGACCAGTACGCAAGCGAGCTCCTTGCCACGCTCGCGTATCAGACTGACGGCGCCCTCGATATCGTTGAACGGAATGGTGACGACATCGACCAGAACATTTTCGGGGGTACCCTTCGCGTAGGCGACCGAGACCGGCGCATTGCCGACCCACGCTGCCGGAGTCGGATCCAGGCTCACCTCCGCGTAATCGTAGGAGCCGTGATAGGCGCCCTCGCACTTGGCGATTTTCGGCCGACCGGTGAAGGCACGGGCCGCCTTTAGCGCTGTCATCACCGCCTCCGTGCCAGAGTTGGCGAACCGCACCTGATCGACCGAAGGCAGCCGCGACACGAGCAACTCGGCAAGGTCGATCTCGGATTCCGTCGGCAAGCCAAAGGCTGATCCGAGCGCGAGCTGGCGCATGGCTGCCTCGATCAGCGCGGGATGAGCATGGCCGTGGATCAGGGACGTGAAATTGTTGATGCAGTCGATCAGCTCGTTTCCGTCAATGTCCCAGACGCGGCAGCCTTCACCGCGCGCGGCATAGAGCGGATAAGGTTTCATGAACACAGTCGTGCGCGTGTTGCCGCCCGGCAGGCTGGCAAGCGCGCGATCATAGAGTGCTTTGGAACGCGATTTGAAATCAGGGTACATCTTCGCGTTATCTCCTTGCGTCGTCCATTCAGCGGCCAAGGCACGCTTCGCGCAAGCGCGCATTGCGCTTGACCTCGTCGGCGGGCACGTCGCGCACGACGCGGCCATTCTCCAGAACGTTAGCCCACACCCAGGTGCAGGAGCGCATGCGCGCACTCACGCAAGATCGCTCGCTGACGAAATGCCGAATTGGCCGGCCGCTCGATCGGGACGTTTCACCGTGTTGGGTCGGGCCCACATAAGGGGGATTATTTCGGCGGTCAGCGCTGCAAAACCACCGCTCGCCCTTCGCGACACTGATAATTGTTCGACTGTAAAATTTGTCCCCGAGCATGTGATAAACGTGATGGCCACGATCATTGATATTGCTCTACTTACCGCGACTGGTCGAATTCGGGTTTGATCGCAACGTTCCATAATCTCGGATTATGCGAATCTGGCGGAATTAGAAGTGATGCATCTTCGAAATATATAACAATGCTTTTCCGTGCAGTCTATTTCAACGCGAAGGCATTTGCCGGCGACCCAACCCCTCCAATCAAATTAAGCGGCTTCGCCCCGACAAAACATTCCCAAACTCCGTCCTGGGCGCAATCGGTCGCGAGACCTTCGAGATTCCATTGTTCGCCAATCGTCAAACCTAGCAATGCAATCATCGGTGAATGCATCATCCCGGTGTGGCGCGGATGAACGTCGGGTACGTGTTTGATCTCCTCCGCAAAAGGCGAATCAGAAACTGGTGGAAAACACTCCAAGCCAAAATTGTCACAGGCGCAGACGGAGAATTGATGGTCCCAAATCCACTCTAATGTGTCGTAGCTCTGTAGCAGACCTGGGCTGCACATTTGTTTCGGAAAAACGGTCCGCTCCTCCAAAGACATCTCAAAATAATATTTGAGCCACCCAGTCCGCAGCAAAAGAATATCGCCGGAGCGAAACTCAATGCCTTGGTGAGCTGCCACCTCATCGATCAAGACGACAGAAATCGGTTGACCTGTAGCATAGTCCAGACATTGGCCTCGAGCTGAGAGAAAGCGCTCAATGTCAATGAGTACGCCACGTCCAACAATCCCATGATCGGCAACTCGGTTGACGCCGAGGCGCGGGCTTTTTGGGACGATCGTGCTGTCGGGCACCCCATTGTAGAAACCATGCACCGGGTGCCGGAAGTGACGTAGCCCGTCGATCTGGGACCCACTTTGGAGATAAAAAGAGTCTATGCAGTCGTCCCGATGGTATGGGCTGCTTCCGAAGATTGTATGTTTGACCGTTCTTCGGTGAGCCAAGATTGGCGGGTCAAACGCATCGAGCGAGCAATCGAGATTAAAGAACTTGCCTCTTTTTATAGATTGTTTGGCTTCTAGGATACGCTCTTTAGTTAGGAAATTAAGTGTACCCAATTCGTCCTGCCGCCCGAAGATCCCCCAGGACGAACCGGGAGGTGCATCGGAGCGTTTGCGGAGCTCTGAAAAAGACGGAACGTTTTGCCGGCTCTTAATCATGGATTGCTCTTTGGATTGAGGAGTGATCCTGTCTTAAGGCAGTAACGACAAAAACAACGATGAAAGAAGTCCACATCTATACCGCTCGCTTCTGCCCTTATTGCGCTTCGGCGAAAGCTTTGTTGAAGCGAAAGGGCATTGCCTTTGCGGAGATCGATATTAGCGGCAACTGGGAGCGCCGTGACGAAATGATTGAGCGGGCGAACGGACGCGTTACTTTACCGCAAATTTTTATCGGATCGCTTCACGTGGGCGGCAATGATGAACTCCAAGCGCTTGAGCGCGCCGGCAAGCTCGAGCAGCTCATCGCAGACGCCTCGCCTTGAGTTGTTCTCCGGCTGTATCGCGGCGGCAAAGATGCCCGCCTTCGCCGCCGCGTTTCCATTTAGTGGTATTTTTTTGAAGCCGCTAAGATCGTGTTGTAGTCAGCAAACGCGGCTGGATTTTGTGACAGGATCGAGCGAGCAACCTCCGTTACAGTCGCGAGGTATTCGTCGGCGGCTTTGCCGGTCAGGTCGATAGTTTCGCCGCCATTTTTCTTCCAGGTCTCTCTGGCATTTTGAGCGTCCACAACACCCCATTTCACGGCAGGCTCTTCAGCTTTCAACGCCTCTTCGCGAACGATCGCCGCAAGCTCGGGCCCGATCTTCTTCATAAAACCGGAATTGACTACTGCCGACACAAAGATCATCGATTTTGGCAGCATGGTCATGTTCTTCGCGACATCATAATATTTCAGGGTCGCGGCCACGGTCGAGCCCGTGATGATCCCGTCTATGGCGCCATTTTGCAACGCCGGCAACGCGTCATTAATAGGCATCGAAATCGGTGAGGCCCCGAGCTTCTCAACGGGCTTGACTGCGAGCGGTGCACCACCAGGCGTACGCAATTTGAGTCCTGCAAAATCCGCAACGGAGCGAATTGGTTTCTTGGTGATCACCGCGAGTGGGCTATGCCAAAAAACCGAAATCGTTTCGACGCCTTTTTCGGTGCCGTACGACGAAATCAACTTATGAATGGCTGGATCCTGCAGCACTTTGACCGACTGCTCGGGTGTGTCGAAAACACCGACAGCGTCGAATACAACAAACCGCGGCTCGAGACTGACCCAAAAGCCAGTGTTGGGAACACCTGCTTCGATCGTCCCTATTGCCACACCTTCGACCAGGCGAGGATTAGGACCGAGGGCACTCGCCACATATGTTTCTACCTTGATCTTTCCACCGGATCGCTGCTCCACACCCGCCTTGAACAACCGCAACCATTCCTGCGAAGTGTCATTGACGGTCCCGGATCCGATTTTCAAGGTGTAGGGTTGCGCGGTCGCTGTTCCGAGCGAAAGCAGTAGGCCCGTCGCAAGAAGTCCTATCACTCTAAACAGCTTGAACATGGTCCTCCTCCTTTGTGATTGCCGAATTTTCATTCTCAACGTCCCAACAAAAGGCGCACGCCTGAAAGAGAAATCATCGGGAAATACGTGATCAGTGCGAGGGCGACCAGATAAACGCCCATGAATGGAATGATTCCCCGGTAGATCGGTTCGAGCTTGATTCCAAGGACTGATTGAGCGACGAAGATGTTGATGCCGAATGGCGGATGAAAAAGACCAATCGCAAGATTGACGGTCATGATGATCCCGAAGTGCACTGGATTAATGCCGACTGATTTTATGACCGGAACCAGCAGTGGGCTGAGAAGAAGGATAGCGGAAATGCCATCAAGAAAGCAGCCGACTACGAGCAGAGCGACGTTGATAATCAATAACAGCGCCCAAACAGGGATGTTCATCGTCTGGATCCAAGCAACAATCTGGGTTGGCACTTGATTGATCGTCAGTAGCCAAGCGAATACCCCAGCGCATGCCACGATGATGAGGATCTGTGCGGTGAACAAAACTGTGGCGCGAGCGGACTCGACAATGTCGCGCCATCCGAGCTCGCGGAAGACAAATTTTGTCACTAGAGCAGCATAAACACACGCCACAGCGGCGGATTCGGTCGGTGAGAAGAACCCGCCATAGATGCCGCCTAAGATGATTACCGGCGCACCGAGCGCCCAGATCCCGCGCCCAGTAGCATGCAGGAATCTCTTGAGGTTAAACGCCGACCCTTTGCCAAATCCACCAAGGTGCGCTCTACCCATGACGTAGATCGCCAGGAGCACAGCCAATAACAGGCCGGGAAAAATACCGGCGGCGTAAAGCTGCGGTACCGACTCTGATGCTGCCGACCCATAAACGATGAGCGGCACGCTGGGTGGAATAATGATGTCGATTGCCCCGACAGCAGTGACCAGCCCGGCTGCGAATGGCTCAGGGTATCCTGCTCGACGCATTGCAGGAAACATCACCTTGCCAACCGTCGCAACACAGGCCGCGCTTACTCCCGATATGGCTCCAAAGATTGCCGAGGTGCCGACGGTCGTTACGGCGAGCCCGCCCCGCACAGTGCCGACGCCTTCCTGTACAAAGTCGACGAGCCGTTGCGCGACGCTGCCGCGGCCCATCAGTTCTCCGGCATAAATAAAGAACGGCACCGCCAGAAGGGAAAAGCTGTCGATTGTGCCAAACAGATTCTGGTGAAGGGCCGTCAAAGGCACGTGGCTGACAAATATCAATGTGGCGGTCAGGCCGGTCAAAAGCACAATAAAAACAGGGAACCCGAGTAGTAAAAGAACAAAAGGGATTACGAATAAGGTGATCGCCATGGGCTTAGCTCAAAGCGCCGCCTCGGATGGATGTTTTTCAGGTTCGATCCGCGATGCGAACAATTCGATGAGCCGCCAAAGTGTGATCAAGGCGATTAATGTAAATCCCACGAACAGCGCGGAGTGCGGAAGCCACATAGGCAATCCGGCAAGATCGCTGCGCCGATCGATGACGTGCATTTGAGCGGCATAATTAAATGATTGCGTGGCTAGAAGTGCGGTGAGACCGAGAATCAACACGAGCTCAATGCCAAGCAAGATCATCCGGACTGTATACGGAAGTCGGGCGACCAAAACATCCATACGCAGATGCTGTCGCCGCCAGGATACGGCGGCCGCTCCGGCAAATGTCATCCAGACCATAATGTAGGTCTGAACCTCATCGCTGCCGATAATTGAATGTTTGAAAATATACCTGTCTACGGCAGTCACGAAATTAAGAAGAACAGCAAATATGAATGCTGCGGTCAGTATGAATTCAACGGTACGCGATACAAGCTCGAACCCATAGTCTATTCGCTTCCAAACAGAAGAGGCACCCCTGCTCGCGTTGCGCGTTGGATTCGACTTTGGCACCAAACTTTCTCCCACCCCGCGTCGCCACAAGCTATCTGCCGCCTAAAAAATCCCTCACAGAGTGATGTTGATATTCTCGATACTTTCCTCGACGGCGCTGGACATTACCCGGCAGCCGCCTCCAATGCGCTCGGCCGCACGTCAAGAAACAGGTCAGTCACCGTGGGCTCACGATCAATAATTCCCTGCTCCTTGAGATGCCTGAAAAAAGTAGTAATGCACTTCTTGTTTGCGTCAATTCCGAAAGGCCAGTAGTCCATGCCCATGAGGGCACGGGTTCTCTCGATCTCGTGGACGATAAACGGCGCTACAACAGACAGGGCGTTTGTTTCACAAATGTTTGTCATTGCGCGGCGTTTAGCTTCATCGAATGCATCAAACAGCGATTGGGCGATCCACGGGTTTTGCTCGTAGACCTCACGTTTGATCACGATGGTATGCATCATTGGAAAAATGCCGGTGCGACGAAAGTAGTCTTCTTCAACCTCTCGGCAGTTCTCGAAAAGGTATCGAACAGTGCCTTCGTTGCGAGCCATGGCGCGGGGAGTCTGCACCGAGACCAGCGCATCGATTTCCCCCGATTCCAACATGAGTTCCAGTTTCGGTTTAGACTGCCTAGTGCCTGCCACCATATCAGCCAACTGATTGACTTGATCAGCACCTGCAGAGGCTTTCTGATCCATGCCGGAGACCCAGATCATCTCGTCGGGCTTGACTCCATAATCGTCCATCAGGGCCCCTCGGAGCCAAACAGCGCCGCTCATTTGGTAAAAGCCAATCCCCACACGCTTTCCACGTAATTGTTCAGGCTTCCGAATATCGGAATCTTTTCGAACGTAGAGTGCTGAGTGGCGAAATACTCGTGAGGGGAATACAGGCAGTGCAATGAAATCGTCGCGGCCCTTTACGCGCATCTGCGTGTAGGCAGACATCGACATCTCTGAAACGTCGTATCGTTGGTCTTTCAGCTGTTGGAGAAAGGTAAGCTCTGGAGGTTGCGGAGTATATTCAAGCTCGATGTTCTTCGGTTTAACATCTCCGGTCCGAAACGGAATTGTTCGGTCATATTCCCCGCAAGCGAACTTTAACTTCAACGCCATCACTGTGCCCTCGCGCCGCCGGAGTTGTGCGCACCCTCAACTTTCGACGAGGCGGTGATAATTTAATCTCTCGGTCAAAATCGATATTATCGATAAAGTTTTCGATTGCAAGCGAACGCGCTCTTGCCAGGAACCTCGCAGCGGAGCAATTTAGGACTGCAAGCGGCCCATCCCTCAGGCGGTGAACATGCTCGACCGAATAAACCCACTGCCGTTCGACGGCACGCGAGACCTCGAAGCTGAAGCCACCTTGCCTCTCACTCAGGTCGCGTTACGTAGACTGCGAGACGATATCATTTGCGGCAAGCTTAAACCCGGAATGCGTCTGCGGGTCGGTAAACTGCGCGAGCTTTATGGAATAGGGGCGAGTCCACTGCGAGAGGCACTGTCTCGCTTAGTGCCGTCCGGCTTTGTCGTGAGTCATGACCGTCGTGGATTCACAGTTGCTCCGATCTCGCTACGTGAATTTCGCGAACTCACCGACGTCCGCAAATTGCTGGAAAAGGAGGCGGCTCGGCTATCCCTTGCCGAGGGCGACGACGCTTGGGAAAGCCATGTTGTTGCGGCACTCCACCGAGTGATGAAGTTGCGCTCCAGCTCAGCTGGGAAAATGACTCCCGCAATGAAAGAGTGGGAAGATCTTAACGAGGCGTTCCAGGAAACGCTTGTCTCAGGCTGTTCTTCGGTTTGGCTACTTAACTTCCGCCGGGCGGCATATTTTTATGCCAAACGATACCTCCGAGTCTGTCTATCGGGTGTTGCCATGCGCGATCTTCAAAAGGATCAACGCGCAATGGCCGATGCTGCGATTGCTCGTGATATCACAAAGCTACAAAACCTCATCGAAAATCAACTCGAACGCGCATATCGCAAGATCGAGGCCAGCGGAAAGCTGAAGTAGATTTTTGTATGCCATACGCAAGCGTGAACAACTGCAAATTCTATTACGAGATCGACGGCAAAGGCTCACCGCTGATTTTCATCCATGGTGAGACGCACGGTACCCTCCTTTTTGAAGAGCAAATGCCGCATTTTTCGCGCTCGAATCGATGCCTAACTTATGATCGGAGGGGCCACGGAGAAACCGAGGTTCCGCCTTACGGATACTCCCTCTGGAATCAGACCCACGATCTAAAATGCCTGCTCGATTCTTTGACCTTTGAACGGGTGACGATCGTTGCAGTCGCAATGAGTACTACAATCGGAGCGAATTTTACGCTTCTTTATCCGGAGCGCGTGCGCGCTCTGGTGTTGTGTTCTTGGTACGAGCTCGAAGGCTTTCCTTTGCTCGAGCGCCGGCGAAAGTCGCACCAGATGTCGTTCGCTGACCTGCACCTCAAAATGCGTGACATCTTGATCGAGGGAGGTAGGGATACGCTAGAAGCGTATCTTGAGGAAAATTACATGTGGCTGTTGCCGATCTTTCCACCGGACAAGCCAGCGGTCCGCAAAAAGCTAGTGGAGCTATTTGCCAGCCATCAACCTGCGCATTACGTGCAGAGCGCCGAATTCTACACCTCAATGCCTAACCTTTGCGCCGAGATGCATCGCGTGAGATGCCCAGTGCTGGGGATCTGCGGTACAGACGACCCGTCGCCCGATCAGCCACAACTAATGCAAGGCGTCGCTAATTTCCGTCAGGTCTGGATCAAAGGGGCGCGTCGATTCACTATGATGGAATATCCGGACGAGTTTAATCAGTCATTGGATGAGTTTCTAAGTTCGGTAAGTTAAATCCAGCGCGATTTCTTCTAGCCGGTCGCCGACAGCTTTTGCGCGAGCAGGTAACCTGATCCAGCATTGATGCCCCCACCTGGCCAGGTTGAGGCTCCGATCATGTAAAGATTTTTGACTGGTGTCGCGTAGTTGGACCACCCGAAAAATGGACGGCAGAAAAAATTCTGCCGAATATGATGGCTCCCTGACACACAGTCCCCACCAACAAAATTTGGATTCGCACGTTCAATTTCCTCCGGCGTCTCGACGAACTGAGCGAGAACGTATTGGCGCAGATCCGGTGCTTTTTCCTCGACCAAATCTAGGATCCGTTCAGTAAATGGAGCTTTTGCTTCCGCCCAAGTGCGCGCGCTGATTCGTCCAGCTGCATCGCCTTTAATGAGACTAGGCACCGTACGAACGTGCACCCGCATAACATGCTTTCCTGCAGGCGCACGTGACGGATCAGTCGTCGTCGTTTGGCTCACGACCAACAGCGGCCGTCTTGGGAGTAGACCATCGAGCGACGTTCGATAGGTCTCCTCAATTTCCTTTTCGCTGCCATTGAGATGTACATAGCTAAATTTGGATAAATCGTCGGCAGCGCGCCAATTCGGGGCGCGGTTAAGAGCAAGATGAATGATGAATGTACCAGGACCATATCGGTACTCTTGGCTCCGCCGAAAAAAGCGGGCACTGGTGTCTTTTGCAGTCAGCAAGCCCCCGAACAAATTGCGCACCGTGACATTTGCAACAACGGCCCGGTCCGCGGTGATCTCGTCGCCGTTGGCGGTCTGGACCCCAATTGCACGACCTTCCTTGACGACGATTTGCTTTACCTCGACGCCGGTGAGTACCTGGCCGCCGGCTCGCTCGAACATTCTACAAATCGCTTCACTGAGGCGGCCGGCGCCGCCTTCTACAATCGGCATTCCGTTGATGTGGGCCGACATCGCAGCAACGAAAGCAAATGTAGCGCCGCCGGTTACAGTCGGGCCGAAATCGAGGTGGTAGCCCCAAGCTCCGAGCAATCCGCGTAGCTCGGCTGAACGAAAGTATGTTGAAGAGAAGTCTCGGCTGCTTTGGCGCATCAAGTTGGCTAGTCGAAGTGCATCTGCGAGTCCACCTGCCGCGGTGCTTGCGATCCGCTGCCACATCTGACGAGATGGCAATTCAGTGTAAAACAATGGAAGAAACTTCGGCGCGACGCGCCGATAAAAATTCACAAGTCGCTTCCATCCCTCGGCGTCGAGAGCCTCAATCGCCAATATATCTTGCAATGTTCGGTCTGCGTCGGTGTAGACGCGCACCACTCGTTTGCCGTGAATACTTGCGTAGCTCCGATCGGAGCGAAGTAGGTGCACGCCTGCAGCTTCGAAGTCACTTTTGAGCTCGCGATAAATGGGCGAGGCTGCAAATAGCCCGACATTCGTCGCATAGAGATCATGGCAGTAGCCAGGGAGGGTCACACTCGCGGACCGTAAGCCGCCGCCGACCTCGGACGCCCGTTCTATTAGTAAAACTCGCCAGCCTGATCGTGCTAAATACAGTGCACAGACAAGCCCGTTATGGCCGCCACCTACGATAACTGCGTCGTGATCAGCCATCGTCAGCGCCGGGCATCCAGTCAGTGGGCGAAGTCCTAGGTCTATCGAATTGAGAGCTTCACCGCCACGGAGTCTTCGCGTAGTGGGCGTTTTTCGATTTCTTCGAGGTGTCGGATGAACTTGAATTTCCCCTCGACTTCGTTGACCCGCGAATAAGATGTGTTGGCATCTTCGCCAGAGGGCTCAACCTCTGCGACAATGAAGTGTGGCCCATCGGTCTCAAACGCCGTTTTCACGGCCGCCTTAAAGTCATCAAGCTCATCAACCTCAAAGACACTCGGGATGCCTGCAGCTCGTCCGAAATCCGCTAGACTGAGATTATAGGCACTCGCCGTCGGCACACAGCCGGACGATTCGTAAATCTTGTTATCAAACACGATATGGATGAGATTTTTCGGTCGAACCCGCCCGACAGTAATCAGGCCATTGACGTTCATGATCACCGCGCCATCGCCATCGAGCACCGCAATTTTGCGGGTCGGCAGTGCCATGGCCATTCCTAACCCGGCTGACGAACCGCTCCCCAACGTTTTTAAGTGAAAGTTGCCATCGCTGG
>JBEVFG010000311.1:0-4404 GCA_040512415.1 Pseudolabrys sp.
CCTTCCCGCGCCTGCGGGCCAAGGTCGAGCGCGGCGACATCAGATTGCACGGCGCCTATTTTGGCGTGGCCACCGGCCAACTTTCGGTGCGAGACCCGGCAAGCGGAAAATTCACGCAAGTAGCCGCAGACGAGTACAGGCAGCTTTTCGCTCGTCCGCATTTCTGAGCAGCGCAAGGGCTTACTCGGCCTTAACCCTGATCCTGCGAATTCACCTTGGAAATCTGTCACGCGCGGCGCGATACGGTTACCGAGAATGCACGGTTTCTGCCTAACGCGATGGTAATGACCTCCGGCTACAGGTAGCCGGATTTTCTCATACCGGGACGTTCGAAGACCGTGCTTGAAGAGCGATCGATTATCGCTGAGATCGAGGGGACCTTCGCATCGGGATCGGCCGACAAGCAGGCGGATATCCTTCGCCGCGTCACCGACCTTTTTCTTGCCGGCGCCGACAATTATTCCGACGAGCATGTCGACCTGTTCGACGGCGTGATATTGCGGATCGCGGAGAAAATAGAAACCAAGGCACGCGCCGAGCTCGCCCATCGCTTGGCGCCCACGCCCAATGCGCCGCCGATGACCGTGCGAAAGCTTGCGCACGACGAGTCGATCGAGGTTGCCGGACCAATCTTGAGTCTGTCCAACAGATTGTCCGACGAGGATCTGCTGGCGATCGCGAGCGGCAAGAGCCAGGACCGACTTCTTGCCATTTCGAAACGCTCTTCGCTCAGCGAAAAGGTCAGCGACGTGCTGGTGACGCACGGCAATCGTGACGTCGTTATTTCCGTGACGCGCAATGAAGGCGCACGCATTTCGGATGCCGGCTACACCACACTGGTCGACCGGTCGATCAACGACGAGGTACTTGCGATTTGCGTCTCCATGCGCAAGGACATCCCGCAGGAGCACTTCAATGCGTTGATCGCGAAGGCTTCCGAGGTCGTGTTCGAAAAGCTGGCGGCGAGCAATCCGCACGCCGTCTATGAAGTGCACAAGGTGCTGACCGACATCACCGGGCAGGATCCGGCCGGGCAGCCAAAGGCAAAACGAGACTACCGCGAGGCTGCGGCGCAGTTCGGTGTCGTCAGACGTTCGGAAACTCCGGTCGACCCGGTGGTCTGCGAATACGCCAAGAGCGGGAAGTTCGAGGAAACGGTCGCCTCGCTGTCAGCGCTGTCCGGGGCCCCGATCAAGCTTGTCGAGAGCGTCATGAATGACGCCCGTCCAGACGGCGATTTCGCCCTGATTTTGGCCAAGGCCGCCGGCCTTTCGTGGCCGACCGTCAAACAGATATGCATTTTGCGTCGGAAGCTCTTCCGCTTTTCCCCGCAGGCAATCGAAAACGCGCGCCACAGCTTCGACCGCCTGCAGACGACCACGGCCCAACGCCTCGTCCGTTTCTACAACGAACGCCACGCCGCGTTGGCAGATTTCCAGCAGCTAGAGCAGCAAATCCGCGCGCACGTAAGCCCCGCGCACGCCTCTTAGAGACCCAATTCCGGAAACCTAAAGCGCTTACGCCGCGCGCCGCTTCGCTTGAATCAGCTTGCGATTGATCAGGCACTCTGCGATCTGCACCGCGTTGAGCGCCGCGCCCTTGCGCAAATTGTCGGACACGACCCACATCTGCAGGCCGTTCTCGATGGTGCCGTCCTCACGAATACGGCTGATGTAGGTTGCATCCTCGCCCACGCATTCATAAGGCGTCACGTAGCCGCCGTCCTCATGCTTGTCGATGACGAGGCAACCGGGCGCGTTGCGCAGAATGTCGCGCGCTTCGTCCGCGGTGATCGGATTTTCAAACTCGATGTTGACGGCTTCCGAATGGCCGACGAAGACCGGCACCCGCACGCAGGTCGCGCTGAGCTTGATCTTGGGATCGAGGATCTTCTTTGTCTCGACCACCATCTTCCACTCTTCCTTCGTATAGCCGTCCTCCATGAACACATCGATGTGCGGGATGACGTTGAAGGCGATCCGCTTTGAGAACTTCTTGGTTTCCACTTCGTCGAGCGTGAACACTGCCTTGCTCTGCGAGAACAGCTCGTCCATCGCATCCTTGCCGGCGCCAGATACCGACTGATAGGTCGCAACCACGACGCGCTTGATCTTCGCCTTGTCGTGCAGCGGCTTCAGCGCCACGACAAGCTGAGCGGTCGAACAATTCGGATTGGCGATGATGTTCTTCTTGGTGAAGCCAGCAATCGCATCGGCATTGACTTCCGGTACGATCAACGGAACGTCCGGGTCCATCCGCCAGGCCGACGAGTTGTCGATCACCACCGCGCCCTGCGCGGCAATCTTCGGCGACCATTCCTTGGACACCGCGCCGCCCGCTGACATCAGGCAGATGTCGACATCCGAAAAGTCAAAATGGTCGATCGCCTTCACTTTCAGCGTCTTGTCGCCGAACGAGCATTCCACGCCCTGGCTGCGCCGCGACGCGACGGCAACGACCTCGTCGGCGGGAAACTTGCGCTCGGCCAGAATGTCGAGCATCTCGCGCCCGACATTGCCGGTGGCACCCACCACGGCGACCTTGTAACCCATTGTTAACGCTCCGGAATAAATTACCACCGGCTCTCCGGTAAGGGGCAACCGGTTGGCAGCGCTTCTAGGCGAGAACTGCACCTAACACAACGGCACCCAGTCAAAGACGACCGCATGCACCCCGCCCTACACTCATGGCGAGATGAACTGCCGTCCAACTTCGTGCGCCTGCTCGCATATCTGTGTGCGGTTGCGCTGTTGTCCATAGCTGCTGCGCGTCTTTTTGAATCGCCGAAAGCGATCGGGGCCATCACTCCGATGCATGAGTCAAAATGGATCAAGATCGAGCGGCCCTTCCCCGCCTTTGCCCTGTTGATCCCTGAAGCGGCCGATGTCCCCGCGACCTATGCCATTCGCCGGCACGCGAACGGAGGGGGACGCAAGGACATTCTCGAGCTTGGCGATGCCGACGGTACCGCACCTTATCTGCATGTCGAGATCTATCGACCCGGCACGGAAATTCGCACCTTCGCCGATCCGCAGACCTTAATCGTCGATGATGCTGCGGCACTTGGACCAGACGAACCCAAGCGTGTAGAGCTGGACCTGACCAGCAAATTTGGACCGCTGACCGTCTTTTTCTTCACCGCCACAAAAGGCACACCACGCCGATGCCTGGCCTACGTGCGCGAGTTCGATGACCCGCGCTTGCAATTGTCGGGCTGGTTCTGCCAGGGCGGCAGCGAATTCATCCAGCAGAGCACCTTGGCCTGTGCGCTCGATCGATTGACCCTGCTGGCCGCCGGCAGCGAGCCGAAAGTGGGCGTGCTGTTCGCGCAAGCTGAACGCAACCGAAGTTTTTGCGGCCAGCGTGACCCGATCCTGGCGGCCACGCCCAAGTATCATCTGCTCTGGAAAGCATTGGCGAGCCGGCCAAAGCCACGCCGCATCGGACGCTAGCGGATTACCGATTGAGAAACGGATTTTGCCAGCCGCGTTCCTGTATGCGCGGGGGATAAGCGGTCTCCAGGTAGTTCAGCACGACCTCCCGTTCCTTCGCGTCAAGCTTCGGCATGTTGTGCTTCTCATTCATCGACGTAATCGTCTCGTCCCATTGCCGCCGACTCATGCCCTGCTGTGCCACCAGTTTAAAATTGTGACACGCCGTGCAGGTGTAAAAGGTTTCGTCGCGCCCAGACCCGGCAGCAAACTCCTCGGGGCTTTCCTCCCGCGGAGTGAATGGCTTTGGTTGTGCGGAGATGGCATGGACGGCGACAGCCGAAAGCATGACCCCGATGATCACTGAAACGACGCCACGCATATGTCGGTCGCTGCCTGCCGGTCCGGGTTTAAAAGCGCCGGACGGGGCGATACCCAGCCGGCGCTTTGGAAATCCTTCCGCTCCGATAGCGGTCGCTCACTATCCGATCAGCACCGCGATTCGATGCATCGGGTTGCCGCCGTAGCCGCTCGGGTTCCAGTTCGGCGCAACATGCGGCTGCATGAGGCCGCGAGAATCCATCGCGCGCGCCCAGACCTCGTAGTAGCCGTCGCGCGGCAACTTCAATGAAGTGGTCCAGCGCTGCCAATCGTACCTGTTCTTCGCTTTCTCCATCTTGGTCGGCTGCCACGTCGCCCCATAGTCGACCGAGACGTCTACACGACGTACCGTAAAATCGCCCGCCCAGGCGGCACCCCGCAATTTCAGGTCACGTGTGCCCGCTGCCAGCTTTGCACCATTGCCCGGATTGGTGATGATGGAGCGCACCGGCATGGACTCGAGGATCTTGAAGTTATTCGGATCCGCCTTCGAGCCCGGCACCATCGGGTTGATGGTGAGACGGTAGGACGTGCCGGTCATGCCTGGTCCATCATGCTCCTTATCGCGGATGACTATGCGCGTCAGCCATTT